>JALVZI010000036.1 GCA_027022125.1 Anaerolineae bacterium
GTTTGTTTTGTCAAATTTTCGACTGCGTAACATCTGTCATTTAGTTCTCTTACATTTTTTGGGTCTTCCGTAAAAGTTAATGTAGCGCTGGCAAGCTTGCTGCGGCAACGGCTTGCCCAATCCGCCGACTTTTCTCGTCGGGAAGTTGGATATGGAAATTTAATTCTGGGAATTCGCTTGCCAAAACTTTTTCGGCGTTCTCGATAATCAAATCGCCGCCGCGCCCAGAGGTGCAGCGTCCCAAAATCAGAACGTGTTTCAGGTCGTAAAAATCAGCATAATGCGCCAGCGTATAGCCCAAATAAATGCCGATACTCTCCCAGATTTTGATTGCGCCCTTATGTCCGGCTTCCAGTTTTTCTTGCACAAATTTTAGTTTGGCGGCATCTGTGAGCCCGTCAGGAATTTCGATGCCCGCCGCTGGTGCGAGCCGAAAAACGCATTGTTGCGAAAAATAAGACGCACCGCATCCTCTATCGCCCGACCATTCTTCAATTGGGGCATTGGGATTGTAATCGACGGGCGCAAAGGCGAGTTCATTCAGCCAGCCCATAATGTGCCCCTCTAGATTTACATAACCGACCGCTTCGCTCGAACCCATGGCAATCCCCAAAATGCCGGTATCTTCAAGTGACATCGCCCCCGCCAGTGCGGTCACATCTCCATCGTTGATAACTTCAAGCGGAACGCCCATCTCATTGCGGATATTGATAAAAAGGTTCTTGATTTCGGCAAACTTTTCTTTGGGGACGGCGCGAAAAAGAGAAGCAACCATTGGGCGATTCTCGATGTAAACGCCTGCAGAACTCCCGCCGATAGCATCTACGCGGGGCATTTTGCTTGCCGCCGTTTCCAGAGCTTTTTTGATTTCTCGAATATGATACGCAGGGTCGCTGTGTTTACGCGGCTCCCAAACCACTTCTTCGCTATAGATTACTTCACCGTCCACAACGGCACTCACTTTTCGGTCAGATGCGCCCAAATCAAAGCCGATGCGCGCGCCCTGCAAATAGCCGCCGAGCATCTTCCCTGCCTCGCGCGACGCGGGGACTTCATCCACATCACAAACAACGACTTCAAAGTCCTGCTCGTAGACTCTTTCGCCCATAAATTCGTAATCAAATTGACGTGTACCATTTTTAGCGTAGGTTTCTTGAATATATTTGCCCACTTTTTTCGAGCCACCGATATAAAGTTTGAAGCCACCGCGTTGCCAAAGCAAAAATTTGACAATGCGTTCGATATAAAAAAGGTTCTGCCCGGCATTCGGATGCGCTTCGGGTAAAATTCGGGTCTCGAAACGGGTAAAATTCCCGCCACTGCGCTCTAAACCGATAACGAGTGGCACACCATTTTCAGCACATTGCGCTTGAAAAGCGCGGTTGGCTAAAACGGCAGGGTAAAAATTGGGGTCAAGAGGCGGCTGAAATTTTAGCATTTAGGTCTCTTTAAATAGAAGGGCATATCCATCCATCAGCATGGCAGTTGCCGCGCCCAAAATACTGCCTTGAGACTCAATTTTGCTAATCTCTATAGTGGTATCTTGGGCTAATTTGTTATAAGAAGATTGGTGTATAGCATCTTGCACAGATTGCAACCAAGCCTCTCCAAAGCGAATCATTTCGCCAGTCAGAATGATTTTTTGGATGTTCAAAATGCTGATCAAGTTGGCTATAGATGCACCCAAATAATGCCCCGCAGTGAAAACAATTTCTTGTGCCAGTGCATCTTTGGCAAAAAAAGTGGTTCTGATGGCTTCTAATGAAATTTCTTCAATTTTCTTAGGCAAGATAGACGATTTTGCTTCGGGGGCTAAAAGTTTGGCTCGTCGAATAATGGCACTGGTACTGGCAAGGGTCTCCAAACATCCACGTTTTCCGCAACGACAAAAAATACCATCTTTTTGGACAACAACATGCCCAATTTCCCCCGCGCCGCCGCCATCACCCTGAAATAGTTTTCCATTAATAATGATTCCCGCGCTTATACCCTCTTTAACATTAACAACAATCAAATTTTCGTTGGGTTGATGCCCCGTGCCGTAGATATACTCACCAATTGCGGCGGCTTGGCTGTCATTAAGCACTGAAACGGGCAGGTTATAACGTCGGCGCAATAAGTCTGCAAGAGGAAGGTCTTCCCAGTCAAGATTGACGGCTTTTATAACTATGCCCTCTTTTAAATTCATCAACCCGGGCGCGCTAACACCAATGCCGATAATAGGAGTTAGATTCGTTGTTAATAATTGGTCGAGCAACCGGTAAATCAGGTTAATTGCTTCTTGACCATCACTTTTGTTGGTGGGAATTTCTACCTTTTCTTTAATTTCGCCCCTTAAATTTATAATCGCGCCGACAAATTTTGTTCGTTCCAAATTCACGCCAATCAGGTAGCGAGAATCGGGAATTAAACTTAGCAAAACAGGCGCTTTGCCACCCAGCGATTCCCCGCGCCCAACTTCTTCAACCAGATTTTCGTCTAACAAAGCCGAAACAATACTGGATACCGTTGTACGCGTCAAACGGGTGATACGCGCAATCTCTGCCCGACTGATAGTATCATGAGCAAAAATTGTCTTAAGCACTAAATCCCGATTATGTTCTTTAGTTTGTTGGCGGGTTGCTTTTTCAGGAGACATTGCCCCTCGTAGAGGAATCTTACAAAGGTCATTGAACTTACAAAGTTATTATATGAAGATAGAAGCAAAAGTCAAAAAAGTATTATTGCAAAAGTGGCGGTGCACTGTTTACGCTAAGAATTTGGGTTATTTTCAATGTGCCGTATAATCGGTGTTGAATTTTTCGGCAATTTTGATGCGCTGAACAAAAAATAACCAGCAATCTTTCAGAGGTGATAGAATGCATAATGAACTCCGCAGTGTCAGTATTGTCGGTATCGGGCAAATTCCGGTGCAGAAAGAAAATCCGAAAAGCCTGCGTGAAATGGGCGCAGAGGTGCTTTTTTTGGCGATGGAGGATGCCGGTATTGACCATATCGATGGGCTATTTGTGGGCAATATGCTGGCAGATGAATTGCAGGGGCAAAAACACGTGGCGACGCTGATTGCCAGCGCCGCCGGAATGCGCGGCATCGAAGCCCTGCACGTGCGAGCCGCCACTGCCACCGGCGCCGCCGCACTGCGAATGGCATATTTCGCGGTAGCCAGCGGCGAAGCGCGATTGGCGGTAGCGCTGGGTGTGGAAAAAATGAGCGGGGGCGATGCCACCTCTGCGCTGGCAAAAGCGCTCGATGCGGAAACGGAAACACCCACCGGTGCGACGCTGCTCAGTCAAAATGCAAAATTGATGCAATTGTATATGGATACCTACGGCGTGCCGGTAGAGGCATTCGACAATTTTTCGCTGACGGCGCATAAAAACGCTCGCACCAACCCCAACGCACTGTTCAAAGATAAAGAAGTCACTGTGGAGATGATTCGCAATTCGCGGGTGATTGTGCCGCCGCTGCGATTGTTTGACGCTTCGCCGCTGTGTGACGGCGCGGCGGCAGTGGTGCTCACCCGCAGCGAAGAAGCGCGGGCATACACCCATCAACCGGTAAAAATCCTCAGTTCCAGCGTGGCAACCGATTGGCTGCGCATCGCCGACCGCAAAAATCCGCTGCGCCTTTTTGCCGCCGAGCGCTCTACCCGCGAGGCGTTTCGCAAAGCGAATGTCCATCGCACCGATTTGGATGTGGTGGAAGTGCATGATGCTTTCAGCATTATGAGTTGTATGGCGCTGGAAGCCATCGGATTTGCCAAACCCGGCGAAGGCTGGCGGATGGCAGTGGAGAATCAAATCGGGTTGACCGGCGATGTGCCGATTTCCACTTTCGGCGGATTGAAGGCACGCGGACACCCCATCGGCGCGACGGCAATTTATCAAACGTGTGAAATTGTGCAGCAGTTGATGGGCAAAGCCGGGGCAAATCAGGTGGCAAATGCCGAATTGGCAATGCTCCTCAGCATCGGCGGGGCGGGCAGTACCGCGCTGACCCACATTTTCGGGATGTGAGTCTCATCCCGACAGAACCCTTATATCTGCAATTTTACCCCCACCGGGCAGTGGTCGCTGCCTGTCACCTCCGGCAAAATGAACGCATCGGTGATACGGGGCATTAATTCCGGCGCGGCGAAAAAGTAGTCAATTCGCCAACCCACGTTTCGCGCCCGCGCCCCGAATCGCTGCGACCACCAGGTATACTGCTCCGGCTCATCGGGGTGAAAATGGCGGAACGTGTCCACATATCCCGCCGCCAGCACCGCATCAATCCACGCCCGCTCTTCCGGCAAAAATCCGGTGGTTTTCTGATTCGACTTCGGGTTGGCGAGGTCGATTTCGCGGTGTGCCGTGTTCACATCCCCGCCGAACAGCACGAGTTTCCCCGCTGCACGCAGCGATTCGCACTTTTGCAAAAAAGCATCGTAAAACGCCATTTTGAACGGCACGCGGCTCAAATCGCGCCCGCCGTTGGGAAAATAGCAGTTTATCAGCGAAAAATCGGCATAATGGGCGATGATGGTGCGCCCTTCCGTGTCGAATTCTTCCACCCCCAACCCAAACTCTACCGCCAGCGGCTCAATTTTGGTGAGCAATCCCGTGCCGCTATACCCCTTTTTCCGTTTCGATGCGTTCCAAAAAGCAAAATAGCCATCGGGGGCAACCACTTCGGCGGGAATTTGGTGTGGCTCGGCGCGGGTTTCTTGCAAGCACAGAATATCGGGTTGGGCGGCGGCAAGCCAATCTGCAAACCCTTTTCGGTGCGCAGCACGGATGCCGTTAACGTTCCACGAAAGAATGGTAAGCGGTGCAGTCATATCGTAACCTCACAATAGCATAAAATTCAGATTTTCTGTAACTTGTCATAAAACTTGTTAGAACTTTTTACGTGACCAGGCTCTGTTAACATTTGTCGATTTCATCATACTGCATCGTCCAACCTTAATTGTCGGGTTATTGCCCGTGAAAAAAATTAAACCACAGAGGCGCAGAGAAACAGAGAAAAATAAGGTTTGAGAGCCGACTATATAGCAGAATTCGTAATTTTTGATGAAATTTTGAACCGGAACTCAAAAATTTTTTAAATTCTCCGCGTCTCTGTGCTTCTGTGGTGAAAAATTAACCTTTTTTCAGA
>JALVZI010000037.1:0-4113 GCA_027022125.1 Anaerolineae bacterium
GACGGGGGGCGTCTTTATTCAAAAAGTAAATGGCAACCTGCGCCAGTTGGAAATTTCGCTGTATCAACTCGGCAACTTCGTCCAGCAAATCATCCGCATCGAAAACCGTGGCGGTCAAATCGCTGATGACTGCCACCGTTTCCAGCGCAATCTGCGGCACAGGTTCGGCGATGGTTTTTGGCGGCGATGGTGCAACGGATATTTCCGTTTCGGCGGCATCGTCAAAAACGCCCCCCAAACCGGAAAATAGCCCATCCAGTTGGTCGTTCAGTTTATTGTCGCCCATTTTGGTCTATCAACTCCTTCGCCAGCGCACGATACTGTTGGGCGCTGCGAGTTTTTGGCGCATAGGTGGTAATCGGTTTGTTGAAAGCGGGGCTTTCGCGCAATTTGGTATCCACTTCGATGATGGTATCAAAAAGTACTGGTTTTATTTCCGATTTCAGTTGGTTCAAAATAACCCGGCAAATTTTGTTGCGCCGGTCATACATTGTTACCAGCACGCGGTAATGCAAATCGGGATTGGTTTTTTGCTGCACCAATTTTGCCAGTTTTCCCAGTTGTTTCAGCGATAGCGATGCATAATATTCCGCCTGCACGGGAATGATGAGCAGATTCGCGGCAGTCAGCGCGTTGAGCGTCAGCGGTCCCATTGATGGCGGACTGTCAATCAGTACAAAATCGTACAGTCCGTCTGCCAGCGCGGCAATTCGCCGCCGCAGGTTGAACTCGTACCCGTCCTGCCCGTACAGCAGTTTTTCCACCGTTGCCAGCCGCGGGGTCGCCGGGGCGATGTCCAGCCCCATCACGCTGCTTTCCCGGCTCACACTGACCAGCGACGATTGGCGCAGCAGCGAATCGCCCACATGCCGGTGCAGTGTTTCAAGATTGACACCCAGCGACAGCGATAGATGCGCCTGCGGGTCGAGGTCAATCATCAGCACTGAATAGCCCATTTCCACCAGCGCGCCGCCCAGAGAAAGACAAGTGGTTGTTTTGGCAACACCGCCTTTATGGTTGTTGACAGCAATCACCTGTGTCACAAATTTACTCCTTTGCCACTGCCGCCGTGCCATTCGACCGTTTATCTGGCGGGTTGCCGGACGGTTTTGGCGGCGGAAGATTTTCCTGTCGTTCCGATTGCAAAAGCCGTTGTGCTGTGCCCAGTTTTACAAATGTGCGCGCACCGCCCAGCACCCGTTCCAATTCCGAAACGGTCACCTGCATCAGCGATTCGATATCTGGGGCACGGCGCATTTTTTCACCGATTTCAGTGATGAGCCGTTCGCGGTTGGCACGCTCTTGGGTTTCTTCAAACAAACGCAGGTTTTCGGCGGCTTGGGCTACCTGATATAACACGGCTTCGATGAACTGCAATTCATCATCCGACCACGGGGTATTGGCATCGCGCCCGTACAGTTGAACCTCGCCGATGGGGGCTGACCCGAATTTGATGGGGGCAACCAGCGCGTGTTCCAGTGCATCATTGGAGGGCAGGGTAACAACCGTCGGTTTTTTCTGCGACAGTGCCTGCTGCCTGCCGTGCAAAACGGTGTTTTCAGACAATGGGGGTGCTCCCGGACGGCTGAAGATGGCTTTGCCGCGCCGGCGGCGAGTAATGCGGGTTCTGTCCCACACCTGTTGCTGATAGTGTTCCTGTACGGCTTTCGTTTCGGCGAGCGCGGCATCCACCCGCTCGAAAATGCGAATGTTGCGGATGGCAGCGGCAATTTGTGCAGCGAGAATGTTCAGCATATTGGCGTCGCCTTCGTCAAACGCCCCGATGCGGCTTTCCTGCACGTCGAGTACACCCACCACTGAATCGCGCAGAATGATCGGTACAGCGATTTCAGAATAGGTGTGCGGCAATAGCGGGTTGGGCAGCCAATCTTTCGATTCGCGGACGTTATCCACCCACACCACTTCGCCGGTGCGAGCGGCGCGGGCAACCAAACTGGTTTCGGCGCTGCGGGGGATGGCGTGCTGCTGGGCTTTCAGTTTTTCACCGGCGGTGCCGGTACCTTCTGCTACCACCAATTCATCGGTTTCTTCATTCAACAAGTAGATGTGCGCATGATAATAGCCAAAATTCAAGCGGATGTGCTCCAGCATAGTTTTCAGCAGGTCGTGCAAATCTTCTCGCACCGAAAAACGTCCGCTTAACTGTGTAATGGCTCTCAGTTGGTTGGTACGGCGTTCCAATTGCCGGGTTAACCGCTGCAATTCAGTCACATTTTCGCGCTCTTCTATTAGTTTTACAAATGTTTCTCGCAATCGGTCTTCTCTTAAACCCAGCACAAATGCATAAATTGCCAAAACCACCGGAGCAGAGTCAATAACCCACAGTAACACCTCTTGTTGCTGCAGTTTTACCATTGCATCTACTGTGATGGGCAAATTATGGATAAACAGCAAATACACCATTGACCCAACCGGGAATAACGTTCCCACCCCAATAGCCACCAGTGTATATTGCGCCACATATGGAATGCGGGGCGCGTGCAGCAACTGGTCGGGGTGGTGGGCTGGACCGTGGAATATACGGCGGAAAAAGCGACTAATCATGCGAGCCCCCGTCAAGCGGATTTTGCGCCGCAGAGCGGTCGATACCCAATTCTAGCACGGTGTGCCGCGCACCAAGCCGCATCCCCAATTCTTTGGCGGCGGTTTGCAGCAACATATCTAGATTCGGTGCGGCGCGCAGTTTCTCGGTCACTTCGCGGATAGTCTGTTCCTGCTGTGCTCGACGCCGGGTGTGTTCCAACAGGTTTCGGTTTTCAATTGCTGCCGCCACTTGGTTACCAATGGCAGTCAGCAAGTTGATGTCCTGTTCGGTAAAATCGCGTCCGTGCATTGGGTTGAGTATGCTCAGCACCCCCAGCAATTTATTCTGATAGCGCAACGGTACAATTGCCACCGCGCCGATGCCCATCCGCAGGCGCTGTTGCTGCCGGTCAAGACTTTCTCGGGAATCGGGTGTACCTTTGGGCGACAGCACCGGTTGCGCTTGCGTTAATGCCCAACCACTCAACCCCGCCATCAAATCATCAAATGTTTCCGGTAGAATATCTGCAGCGTTGGGTCCAACTGCCACTTTCTGCTCAATGCGCGTCGAAAGCATATCCACTGTTACCAGCGTCGCCCATGTGGCGGGCAGTGCTTCGCTGACCATTTCGACCACCGTTTGCAGCAATTCTGGTAATTCGATAATGGTATTCAGCGTGCGGCTAACACTGTACAGCGCTTCCGTTTCCGCCAGCGTTGCCTGCACTCGACTGAACAATCGGGCATTTTGCAGTGCAACTGCAACTTGTGCACCCAGTGCGGCATACACGGGAATATCTTCATCGGTAAAAAAGCCGACGGCATCCGCCTGCACGTCGAGCACGCCCAGCACATCATCACCCACCACCAGTGGCACTGCCAATTCGGCACGGGTGCGGGGCAAAAGCGGGTTTTGCAAAAAGTCAGTGCCGTGCCGAACTTTATTGAGCACCTGTGGCTTTGCCGAGCGGGCAGCACGCGCAACTACCGAATACCCATGGTTAAGCGGGATGTGCCAGCCTTCAATCACCATCTGTTCCCCAATTTTCCCCGCGCCGGCAGCCAATCGCAGCAATTGGTCATCCAACACATAAATGTGCGCGTGATACAGCGAAAATGCGCTTTTGGTCAAATCGACCACTTCTTGCAGCAATTCTTCCGTATCGAGCACCCGCGAAATAGCCGTGCCGACCTGCATCACCACTTGTGTGACCGTTTCCAGTTCGGTGGCACGACGCGCCAGTTTCATTTCCGCCATTTTGCGACGGGTGATTTCCTCTTTTACCGCCAGATAGTGTGTTATTTTTCCGGCAGCATTTTTTATCGGGCTGATGGTTGCCGCTTCCCAATATAACGTGCCATCTTTGTGTTTACTGTGAAATTCTCCATGCCATACGTGCCCACGCGATATGGCTTTTCCAAATTCTTTATAGCCATCTGGCGACGTTTCTCCCAATTTTAAAATGCGGGTGTGCTGCCCCACTGCTTCGGCAGCAGTATAGCCGGTGGTTTCGGTAAATCTTGGATTGACATATTGAATATAACCATTGTTGTCGGTAATAATAATGG
>JALVZI010000037.1:4123-5134 GCA_027022125.1 Anaerolineae bacterium
CGCATCCAAAAAAATGTGTAACTGTTCAGCAACAGATAGCCCCCTCAGTTCAGCAATGCCTGCAGACGCAACTGGTTGTGCCGCTTCCGGTTGCGGTTGCCGGAGCAGTTTTTGTCTTAATTGCACGTTGACAATTGCGGTTGCCACATAGTCTGCCATCGTGCTCATCAATTTTACATCCCGCTCATTGAAGTCGCGCTGGTCAAGCCGGTTCATTGCGGCAAGCGTGCCCACCACTGTGCCATCGATGTGCACCGGCACAACTGCCATCGCGCCGATATTGTTTTCGGTGCGCCACTGGTGCACTTTCACGCTCTCACGGGCTTCGGGTTTATTTTTAGGTGATAGCACCGCTTCCATTTCTCGGTATGCCCAGCCACACAACCCTGCGCGGAAATCATCCATCGAAATATCAGAGCGGTTAACACTGCCGGAACCACCCGCTATCACCTGCCGAATCTCATCATTTGCCACCGTTATCAGTAACACAGTATCGGCGGGTAATGCTGCAGCAACATCGTCCACAATTTTTTGCAAGGCTTTTTTCGCGCTGATTGCAGCATCAATCGGCGGCGACTGCATTTCCAAGCGGCGGGCAAACTCGGCAAAACGCGCCGACAATCGCGCCGACCAATCGGCATCGGCATCAAACTGCGGGCGGTAGGTATAATCGCCATTTTTGTATGCTTCTAGCGTTCGCTCAATTTCAGCGGCAAACGAAACAATATCCATCGGCATTCATCCCAGGTTACTACTTTACATTATATCTATTTACGGCAGTTCGTAAAATTAGCATTCTTCATCACTTCTTTTTATTTTACAATAACTGTCAAAAAATTAGAAGAACCAAAAGTACTGATTACCGTGATTTTTTCTCATTATTCACTGATGTTACGCAGTCGAGAATTTGACAAAACGAAAATTATGATTTATTGGCAACAAATGCCTTTTGAGGATTTCCCCCATCCCCCCTGTATCCCCCCTTCCCCGAGGGGAAGGGGGGAGTGAGAG
>JALVZI010000038.1 GCA_027022125.1 Anaerolineae bacterium
GAACGAAGCCCGCACGCAACTCGGCGACATTCCCCTGCAACTGCAAATCACCGGCTCGGCAGGGATGGGCGTCAGCGAAATGTACGAAATCCCGTTCATTCAGGAAGTAGTTTCGTCCGCAGAAGTGGTCAAACGGCTGTACCCCGACGTGAAAACCCTGATTGACATCGGCGGGGAAGATGCCAAAATGATTTTCTTTCACGAAAAAGGCGTGCCCGATATTCGGATGAACGGTTCGTGCGCGGGCGGCACGGGCGCGTTCATCGACCAGATGGCTACCCTGTTGAACATTCCCGTTGCGGAACTGAACGCGCTGGCGCAGAAACACGAAAAAGTGTACCCCATCGCCTCCCGCTGCGGGGTGTTCGCCAAAACCGATGTGCAGAACCTGCTCAGCCGCCAAATTTCGCACGAAGATATTGCCGCGTCCATTTTTCACGCGATGGCATTGCAAGTAGTCGCCACACTATCACGCGGAAACGACCCCACCCCCAAATTGCTGATGTGCGGCGGTCCGCTGACATTTTTGCCCGCGCTGCGCACGGCGTTTATGGATGTGCTGAAACTCGGTGATGACAGCATTCTCCGCGCCGAACACAGCGAACTGCTGCCGGCGATGGGCGCGGCGCTGTCGGCAAACGGCACATCGCTGCACACCACCATTTCCGACCTGATTGCGCGGCTCGACAATCCCCCCATTCACGTTTTCACCGGCGAAAATCGGCTTGCCCCGCTTTTCAAATCGAAAGAAGATTTTGAACGCTGGGAATTCACCCGCAATCAAAACAAAGCCCCCCGCGCCGATATTGCAGACGCGGACGGCGAACCCGTTTTTCTCGGTGTGGATTCCGGTTCCACCACCACCAAACTGGTGCTGACCGATGTGGACGGACGGGTGCTGTTCAGCCATTATACCGGCAACAACGGCGACGCCATCGGCGCGGTGAAAAACGGGCTGGCAAAAATCCGCGACCTGTTTCGGGCGCGTGAAAACCCGCCGCACATCGCCCGCACGGTGGTCACGGGGTACGGCGAAGATTTGATTCACGCGGTGTTCGGGTTCGATATGGGCATGGTGGAAACGCTGGCGCACTTCCGCGCCGCCCGCGCTTTCGACCCGGATGTGTCTTTCATTTTGGACATCGGCGGGCAGGATATGAAAGCCATTTATGTGCAGGACGGACACATTCAGAATATCGAACTGAATGAAGCCTGCTCGTCCGGCTGCGGCTCGTTCATCGAAACGTTTGCCCGCTCGATGGGGTACAGTGTGGCGGATTTCGCCGCCAAAGCGACCACCGCGCAATCGCCCAGCGATTTGGGCACGCGCTGCACGGTTTTCATGAACTCGAAAGTGAAACAATCGCTGCGCGAGGGCGCCAGCGTGAACGATATTTCCGCCGGACTGGCATATTCGGTCATCAAAAATGCGCTGCACAAAGTGCTGAAAATCACCAACACCGATGTGCTGGGCGACCATATTTTGGTGCAGGGCGGCACGTTCCGCAATCCCGCCGTGCATAAAGCGATGGAAACGCTGCTGGAAAAACCCGTGCTCTGCCCCGATATTTCGGAGTTGATGGGGGCGTATGGCGCGGCGCTGACCGGGCGCGATGAATATCTGGATACCCGCGACCCGCAGACGAGTTTCATCGGGCTGGAAGCGATTGACAGCGCGGGCGATTACAAAAAATACACCATCCACTGCCACGGCTGCGAAAACCGCTGCACCGTCACCAAACTGCAATTCCCGAACAAACGTGTTTTTTACACCGGCAACCGCTGCGAGCGAATTTTCTCGAACAGTGGCAAAAAGGTGGAAAAAGGCACCGACCTGACCGAATTCAAATACCGGCTGCTGTTCGACCGCGACCCCGAACCCGCCGCCCCCGCGCGGCTGACGCTCGGCATTCCGCGCTCGCTGAATATGTACGAAAATTACCCCTTCTGGCACGCGCTGTTCACCGAAAGCGGCATTCGGGTGCAACTGTCCGACCCGTCCACCGGCGAAATGTATGCGCGCGGCGCGGGCACAATCATGTCGGAAAATATCTGCTATCCCGCCAAAATCACGCACGGGCACATTTACAATCTGATTGACAAAAAAGTTGACCGCATTTTTTACCCGATGGTGATGTTCGAGCAGAAAGAATTTAAAGACGCGCTGAACAGTTTCAACTGCCCGATTGTTTCCGGCTATCCCGATGTGATTCGCAGTGCCATCAACCCCGAAGGGAATTTCGGCGTGCCGCTGGACACACCCGCCGTCACCTTCCGCGACCGAAAATTGCTCAAAAAAATCGTGACGGAATATCTGACCGGATTGGGTATCGACAAAAAAACCATCAATCGCGCTTTCAAACGCGCGCTGGCGGCACAGCAGGCATATAAAAACGCCGTCCGCGCCGAAGGGGATAAAATTCTGGCACGCGCCGCAGCGGAAGACCGGCTGGTCATTCTGCTGTTGGGGCGACCGTATCACGTTGACCCGCTCATCAATCACGGCGTGCCGAGCGTGCTCACCGATTTTGGGGTGGATGTCATCACCGAAGACGCGCTGCACATTGACCGCAACGCTATGCTGAACGACCCGCACGTGCTCACCCAGTGGGAATATCCCAACCGCTATTATCACGCCATGCGCTGGGCGGGTCAGCACGAAAATGTGGAAGTGGTGCAACTGAACTCTTTCGGCTGCGGACCGGACGCCATCACGGTGGATGAAGTTCACAGTCTCGCCACCGAATATGGTATGGGGCACACGGTCATCCGCATTGATGAAATTGAGAGCACCGGTTCGGTGCGGCTGCGGCTGCGCTCGATGATTGAGTCGGTGCAGCAGCAGCGTCGGCACAAAAAACGCACATACACGCCGCGAAAGTCGGTGCGGGTGTATCAAAAAGAAGACCGCGACAAAGTGATTCTCGCGCCGCAATTCTCGTATTTTTACACCGCGCCGCTGGTTCGCCCCATTTTGGATATGGGCTATAAAGTGGATATGCTCCCCCCGCCCGACCGCGACACCGCCGAAACGGGGCTGAAATACACCAACAACGAAATTTGCTATCCCGCCATCGTCATCATCGGCGATTTGATAAAAGCCCTGCAATCGGGAAAATACGACCCGAAAAATGTGGTGGTCGGCATTACCCAAACGGGCGGACAGTGCCGCGCGTCGAGTTATCTGTCGCTGCTGCGGCGGGCGCTGGCGTCGGCGGGATTTTACGACACGCCGATTATCTCGCTGACCGCCGGGTTGAAAGCGCTCAACGAGCAGCCGGGCTTCAAATTCGACATCAAAAAATACTCGTATCACGCCGTGTTGAGCATTGTTTTTGCCGATGCCATTTCGGAGATGTATTATGCCACTGCCATCCGCGAAATCAACAAAGGCGACACGCTGAAAGTTGCCGACAAATATATGGCGCTGCTGGCAAACACGGTCGAAAACGGCGGCATGGTGCTGAAACGGAATATCGTGCTGGATACCATCCGCCGCGCGGTGAAAGATTTTAACGCCATTCCGGTGAAAAATCTGACCTATCCCAAAGTCGGCGTCATCGGCGAAATTTATGCCAAATACAACTCATTCGCCAACAATCGGGTGGCGGAATGGCTGATGGAACAGGGGCTGGAAGTGGTTTCGCCATCGCTGATGGAATTTTTCGCCGCCTGGCCCATCAGTGCGGAAACGGATGTGAGAGAACACCTAAAACGTCCCGATGTGATGTGGTTTCTGTCGAAAGTGACGCAGAAAGTGGCGCAATCATTTTTGGATGAAGTGGACGGCGTGCTGCAAGATTTCCACTATCACCGCCCGATGCACACCATCGAGCATATCGCCGACAAAGCGAAAGAGATTGTGCGGCTCACCCATCAATACGGCGAAGGGTGGCTCATCCCCGGTGAAATCAACAGCATGATTGAAGACGGTATTCCGAATGTGCTGTGTCTGCAACCGTTCGGCTGTATCGCCAACCATGTAGTCGCCAAAGGGGTGGAAAAGCGGATGAAAGAGGAACATCCCGATTTGAACCTGCTATTTCTCGATGTGGATGCGGGGGCGAGTGAAGTGAATTTCGTCAACCGGCTGCACTTTTTCGTCAGTCACGCCAAAAATCAAGAACCCGACCCGGACATCGTTGTCGCCATTAAAGCCGAAACGCCGACCGTCACCATCGCCGAGGGGGCAACCTGCGCCACCGACGAAAGCGTCACCTGTGCCACATGCAGTCTCGATGGCGAAACGTGCCCGCTGCTGAAAGAAATGCAAGAGCAGGCACTGCACAATTTGGTTGTGCCGAGATGATGCGTGATGCGTGAAGCGTGATGAGTGATGCTCACGCTTCACGTTTTCACGTATCACGCTGACGGCTGACCATTGAAAACCGAAAGGACTTCTCTATGCCCTACATCAACCCGCCGAAGCGCATTCCCATTGTGATGCGTTTTGGCATTTGGATTGCGGAAAAAATTACCGGACAAACGTTGCTGCCGGCACGATTGCTGGCGTGGTATCCCAAAGCGGCGTTCAGTTCGGCAATCATGGAATCGCTGGTGGCGCACCATGTCGGCAATGTTGACCGCCGGATGCTCAAATTGGTGCGCATGCAAACCTCGTTCAGCGCGTCGTGTCCGTTTTGCATTGATATGAATTCGTTTAAATTCGATGAATACCACATCACCGATGCGGAAATTGAGGCGTTGCAGGGGTTGCGCGCCCTCGCCGATGTGCCGACATTTTCGGCGCGGGAACGGCTGGCGCTGGAATATGCGCGCAGCGGCACTGCCACCCCGCTGGCATTTTCCGCCAAACTGATTGCCCAACTGCGCGAGCAATTCACCGAGCGGGAAATTGTGGTGCTGGCGTCCACCATCGCGCAGGTAAACTATTGGGCGCGGCTCATCCAATCGCTGGGTGTGCCGCCGAGCGGATTTTCCACCGAATGCACCATCCTGCGGGTGGAAGAATACACCACACTGACGGATGAAACGGGAGAACCCTGATGCGCCGCAAAATTTTGGTCATCGATGATGATGCCGAAACCCGAGCACAGATTCGGCAAATCGTCTCGCAATTTGAACCTGAATGGCAGGTTATCGAAGCGTGTGAAGCCAATCGGGGGCG
>JALVZI010000039.1:0-1198 GCA_027022125.1 Anaerolineae bacterium
CGTGTGACCGGCATTGGCATACGCCAGCACATTTTTGCGCGTGTCCACCGTCGCCACAAACGCCGTGACAAACAATTCCGCCTGCGACAGGTCTCGCTGCAAAATTTCGTTCACCCGTTTGATGACAATATGCGGCTCTTGGCTGTGGAACGCTTCCACCCGCAACATCGTCCGCACCATCGAGGTGAACATCGCCGCCGGAATGCCTTTCCCCGCCACATCACCGACCGCCACCGTCATATGGGTATCGTCCAATTGCACAAAATCGTAAAAATCGCCGCCCACTTCATACGCCGGGGTGCTGTTCACATCAATAGACAACCCGGAAAAATCGGGAACATCGCGCGGGAGCAAACTTTGCTGAATTTCCGCCGCGATTTCCAACTCGCGTCCCACCCGTTCCTGATGGATGAGTTCCTGCTGGAGCATAAAATTATCAATAATCGCGCCCAGTTGCTCGGCGATGGCGGTCATCAATTTCATATCACCGGCAGTAAACTGCGATTGTTTGTTGATGAGTCCCAGTGTGGCGGTAGTATTGCTGCCGGTGGTGATGAATGTTCCGGCAAAATTTCGCAGTGATACCGGCGCTTCCCGCCACATTTTGCGAATGGTTGCCGCATCGTTGATGACCAGTAGTCTTTCGCTCTGAATGAGATGTTCCAAAAACGACTGCGGGCAGCGCAATTCGGGGGGCAGTGCCAAACCGGCGGTCACACACTCTACCATCTCATCGTGTTTCAGCAGCACAAACGCGGTATCAACTTTCGTCACGCTGATGACTTCCTGCAACACCGAATTGAGCGCATCCTGCAAATTGGCT
This sequence comes from Anaerolineae bacterium, assembly GCA_027022125.1. Taxonomy (GTDB): domain Bacteria; phylum Chloroflexota; class Anaerolineae; order 4572-78; family 4572-78; genus JANTHQ01. The sequence continues at coordinate 824 of JALVZI010000039.1, forward strand.
TTTTCCGCCATTGTTTGGGTGATACGGTACACCAAATCGAGTTGATTCCACGCAGAAATCAGCTCGTCGGTCATACTTTGCAGGGCAATTTCATTTTCCAAATCCATACCGAAACGCTCGGCAAGCCAGACGAAAATGGGGCGGAGTTGCGGTTCCACCGGCGACGTATGCAAATAACCGATGCGCTCGCCCTGAATGTGAAACGGGATTACCATCGCCGCCGAGTCCACCTCGGCTACCGGCTCGTCTCCCGCAAAACGGAGAGCGGGCGGGGTATCGCCGTTTTCAAACAGCAGCGGCGTGCCGGTCAAATCGAGCAGATGCAGTGTGCCGCCGGTCGCCTCGTGCCACTGACGCGCCAAAGCGGTAAACAAT
>JALVZI010000039.1:1208-1984 GCA_027022125.1 Anaerolineae bacterium
GTTTGATGGTTGTTTGAAAGTCTCGCTGCATTGTGTTAAATTTCTGCCATTGACCGGAGCGCGGCGGTATCCATTGGTTTCACCTTTCTTGATAGCGGAATTGTATCTTGAATGGGCAAAAATCACAAATAAAAAAACCGCCCGATGAAAGGCGGTTGGTTATTGGTGGATTGGGGACTGCTTCGGCGCTGCCGTTACTCTTCGGCAAAAACCTCATAATGAGTAACGGTTTCCTCAAACTCCAGCAGAAAATCGCTGTCTTCGGGGTAATATTTTGCCTTTTCAAAATCTTCTCCGGCGAAATTTTTGATGACGTCCAAACTTTCCCAAAACGTAATCAGCGTGAAATGCCCCGCGCCATCTTTGATGGTTCGCAGGAATGTCAGTTTGATGAAACCAGGTGTACTCCGGTAATCGGGGATAGCCCGCTCTTTCATAAATTCAGTGTAAGTTTCATAATCTTCAATTTTGGTGCAACCATGCCAAATGCGAGCAATCATTTGTTTCTCCATTTTATTTTAATGTTCAGTTCCATGGTAAATCCACATCGGTTCCGTTTTTCCTGCCCTGACAAAACCCATCTTCTCATAAAACTTAATAGCACCTTCATCCGCAGTTAACATCTGCATATGAAAATGCCCGTATTTTTCTTGCAGAACTAAATGAAACTTTTGAAAAGTGTGTCAAAATTACAAAAATCATCGGTAATTTTTATGATGTCATTCCCGCGAAAGCGGGAATCCACGATGTTTCGCTACTGACCCTCATACACATCT
>JALVZI010000039.1:1994-5115 GCA_027022125.1 Anaerolineae bacterium
GTTTCGCTATGGATTCCGGATATTTCCCTGCGGGAAATTCCGGAATGACATTAAAAATCCGTGAAATTTGTGAAAATTCGTGGCTTAAATGCAGTTACACAAAAAGTTTCAACCAGTTCGCATTCTATCCATAATCATTTTGCCGATTCCCTTGTTTTGATAGTGCGGGTGAACCAGCAAATGGGGATAATATACAACCAAATACCCATCCGAAATAGCGTTCCCCAGCCCGACCAGCCTGTCACCATCCCAAGCCGTCACCAGCGCATGAGCGTTCATCAGTGCATTGTACAATTCGGTCGGTTTTTCCGCAGAACTCCATCCATTCGCTTTGTACAGTGCGATAATTTTTTCCGGTGGGATATTTCTTGTTTCTGATATTTTTATAGCCATCGTGACACTTGTGTTCAATCTTCCATCGGTGTTTTTTCGACAATAAATTCGTCGATGGGGTCGCCGAGGTTGAGGCATTTGGTTTGATAAACACGGTAATTTTTGCCCGTCGCCCATTTGAGCGCCTCTTGGAATGTGCCGATGGTTACATGGTCGCACACGCCGCCGGAGGGGTCTCGCTGGCGAAACTGGCAGGGGCACGCGGTACGGGTGATGATAAATTTGCCATCTTCATCGCGGAGTTCGCCGGGCATATCCAACTCTTCTACCCCCGCTTTGACGATTTTGTTCAAAATGAGTTTGGCGCGGGCGTTTTGCGGCAACGCTTTCAGCGCCAGCGATGCAAACCCCAGCAGCGCCGATTGCTCGTGCAGCGAGTAGCGGAACAGCGCGCGTCCCACCCGCGTCAAAATGGCACGCGAACCGCGAGCGCCGTAAAAATCCTCAATTGCCTGCTGTACTTTCCCGTACAGACTGAACGGAACCTGCCGTTCCAGATTATTCGGCGGGCGGCGTTTGGTTAGCGCCGCCAATCCGCTCTGATTCAATACGGCGGTCAACCCATTTTTTCCCATCACCTCTTCGGCGGCTAAAATTAACACGTACAAACTGGCATTTGGATATTTACGGTCTTCGGGCATTTTCGGCTCCTCGTGTGTGTTATGAATTTATGGCTTTTCCCATTATACCCTGTTTTTGGGGTGAATGACAAGCCCCAACCAACAATTGCATCATTCCCCCTAAAAATTCAGGAAAGGTAAGAACCGCACCATCTCCGCGTCAGAAGGGTACGGCGGACAAAATGAAAATGGAAGGAACAACCGGTTTCATTTAGTTCTCTGCAAAAATCTGGTATAATTGTCCCTGTGTTCTGCGATATTCAGAACGAAATTCATCACTCGTCATTCGTCACTCGCCATTTGAAAGGGTTTTTATGGCAACCGACCAAGTTCACATAAAAGAATTGCTGGTGCGCACTATTATTGGCATTAACCCCGAAGAACGGGTGAAACGGCAAGATGTGCTCATCAACATAACCATGTTCGCCGATTTGCGCCCTGCCGCCGCGTCTGACGATATTGCCGATGCGGTAAACTATAAAACCATCGCCAAACAGGTGATTGAGATGGTGGAAAATTCGCAATTTTATTTGGTGGAAAAAATGGCGGGCGAAATTGCCGCCATTTGTTTGGCAGATACCCGGGTGGAACGGGTGATTGTGTCGGTGGAAAAACCGGGCGCGCTGCGATTCGCCCGCTCGGTGGGCGTGACGCTCGACCGGAGGCGCGGCGAATGAACCGCGCATACCTTTCGCTGGGCAGCAATATCGAACCGGCGGCGAATCTGCGTGCCGCCGTGGCGATGCTGGCGGCGCACACCCGTCTGCTGGCGGTGTCATCGGTGTGGGAAACCGCGCCGCTCGGCATTACCAACCAGCCCGATTTTTTGAATATGGCGGCGCTGGTGGAAACAAAACTGTCGGCGCGGCAGTTGAAACGGGATGTGCTGCGCCGCATCGAAACGGCACTGCACCGCGACCGCAGCGGGCATCGGTACGGACCGCGCACCATTGATATTGATTTGATGCTGTTCAACCGCGAGATTTTCAATTTGGACGGGCATCACATCCCCAATGCAGAGGTGCTGGAACGCGCTTTTGTCGCCATTCCGCTGGCGGAAATTTCGCCGGTATACCGCCATCCCGAAACCGGGCAGACGCTCGCGGCAATTGCCGCCCGGTTCGACCCAAAAAAAGAGAAAATGTTTTTGCGGCGTGATATTGCGTTTGATGTTTCGCAGGTTTCTGCGCCGCCGCAGTAGCCCAAAAAGGAGAAATAATGAACCATTTTACAGTAGAATATCTGGAAGAGGTTTTTCAGATAACCCCCAACGGTGACGACACCGAAGAAGCACAGAAAAAACGCGCCATTGCCGATGCGGTGACAACCATTTTGAGCAATATCGGCGAAGACCCCGACCGCGAAGGGTTGCAGCGCACGCCCAACCGTGTGGCGCGGATGATGGATGAATTGACCGCCGGGTATCACATTGACCCCGTGAAAATGATAAACGATGCCATTTTTTCGGTGGATTATAATGAGATGGTGGTGGTGAAAGATATTGAATATTACAGCCTGTGCGAACATCATATGCTGCCGTTTTTCGGCAAGGCGCACGTGGCATATATTCCCAACGGAAAGGTCATCGGGTTGAGCAAAATTCCGCGGACGGTGGAAATGTTTGCCCGCCGGCTGCAGGTGCAGGAACGCATGACCGAGCAAATCGCCTCATTTTTAGAGGAAGTGCTTCAGCCGCAGGGTGTGGCGGTGGTGGTGGAAGGCGCGCACATGTGCAGTATGATGCGCGGCGTGAAAAAAGAGCAAGCCAGCATGGTCACCAGTTCGCTGCGGGGGCTGTTCAAAAGTGATGCCCGCACCCGCGCCGAATTTATGAATCACATCGGGCGGCGGCGTTTTGACGAGTGATTGGGTAATGGGTGAATTTGCGAATGAGCGAATTTGCGAATGACCAAAATATGATGGCAGAGGTAGGGGCGGCTCGCGAGCTGCCCCTACGATTTTTCGAGAAGGAAGGTAGAACACAGATTGCACAGATTACACGGATTTTTAATGTCATTCCAGAATTTCCCGCAGGGAAATATCCGGAATCCACAGCGAAACATCGTGGATTCCCGCTTTCGTACCCGCAGGGCACAGGCGGGAATGAC
>JALVZI010000040.1 GCA_027022125.1 Anaerolineae bacterium
GTTAGGGGGAGGGGGAAAATTGCCGTAGCGTAATATCGAACACGGTTAAATCTCAAACTGCGTAAAGTGAGTAAATTTTATGACCAAATATCGTCTGGCACAACTGGTATTTCGGGCAATTTTTAAATTGATTGCCAAAATAAAAGTTTCCGGGTTGGAGCATTTTCCGCGCGAAGGCGCATTCATTCTGACCATCAACCATTTGGCGCTGATTGACCCGGTGGTATTGCTGTCGGTTGTCCCCCCGCGAAAAATTACGGTGCTGGTTGCCAAAAAGTGGGAACACACCTTTTTTGTGGGATGGTTGGTGCGTTCACTGGGTGGCATTTTCATCCACCGCGGCGAAGTTGACCGCCACGCCCTGCAAGCCGCGCTGAACGTGCTCAAATCGGGCGGCATCATCGGTTTGGCGCCCGAAGGCACACGCAGCAAAACCGGCGGATTGCAGCGCGCCAAAGCGGGGGTGGCATATCTGGCAACCAAAGCGAACGTTCCCGTGCTGCCCATCGGCATTTCTGGGCAGCAGGGGCTGGTCAAATCGCTGCTGCACCTGCGGCGATTGAAAATTCAAGTCAACATCGGAGAACTCATTTACCTGCCGCCTCTTTCCGGCAAAGATAAAATGGCGCAATTGCAGGCTTATGCCGATGAAATTATGATTGCCATCGCCAAACTCATCGAACCGGAACTGCGCGGCGTGTATGCTTCCGCCGTGTTCAATGAACAATGGTTGCGTGAAACGTGATGCGTGAAATTTGCAACCCTGCAACTCTGCTACCCTGAAACCTTGAACTTTGAACTTTGAACAACCAACACAACACCTGAGGTAAAAACCATGTCAAACCCACCCATTATCGCTCTTCCCTGCCGTCACGATGTCACAAAATCGGTTGGCAGAGAAATCAACGCGCAAAACAACTCGTATATCCGCGCGGTGGTTGCTGCCGGCGGTGCACCCATGCTCATCCCGCTAGAAGTGGACGAACCGAAATTGCAGACACTTTACCGTTTGGCGGATGGCATGGTGCTCACCGGCGGTGGCGACATTGACCCTGCTTTTTACAAACAAACGCCGCATCCCGCCACCGCCGGTATTCAGCGCGAACGGGATACGGTGGAACTGACACTGGCACGCTGGGCAATCGCCGATAAAAAACCGCTGTTGGGTATCTGTCGCGGTTTTCAGGTGATGACCGTCGCCAGTGGCGGCACACTCTATCAGGATATTGCCACCCAGTTGCCCAAAGCCGGACGGCACGATTTTTTGCAGAAACGGGGCGGTTTTTCCCGCGACCATTTGGCGCACGAAGTTATTTTGGATGCTGATTCTCGGCTGGCGAAATTACTGGGCGAAACGTCGTTTTTGACCAACAGCCTGCATCATCAGGCGTTAAAAACCATTTCCGAACCCTTTAAAGTGGTGGGACATGCCGCCGATGGTGTTCCCGAAGCCATCGAACTGCCCGACCACCCTTTCTGCATCGGAGTGCAGTGGCATCCCGAAGAGTTGGTGGAAAAAACGGAACACGCGCCGAAACTTTTCCGTGCGTTCATCGCGGCATCCGCGCAATTTGCGGAACAGGGCAATGGCAAATAATCGCCCCATCGGCGTGTTCGATTCCGGCGTTGGCGGGTTGTCTGTGTGGCGAGAGATTGTCCGCCAACTGCCGCACGAATCGACCATTTATGTGGCAGACAGCGCCCACTGCCCATACGGACCCCGTCCGGCGGCGGAAATTGTGCAATTCTCCACCGAGATTTCTCGATTTTTGCTGGCGCAGGGGGCAAAAATGATTGTGGTGGCGTGCAATACTGCCAGCGCCGCCGCGCTGAAACATCTGCGCGCCACGTTTGATGTGCCATTTGTGGGCATGGAACCGGCGGTGAAACCCGCCGCGCAATCTACCCGCAGCGGGCATATCGGCGTGCTGGCAACCGAAGGGACGTTTCGGGGGGAATTGTTCAACCGCACCACCGAAACGCACGCTCGCGGGGTGACGGTTCACCGGCGGGTGGCGCACGGGTTGGTTTCGCTGGTGGAGGGGGGGAATTTCTCCGGCGCAGAAGCCGAATCGCTGCTGCGCCGCCATCTTTCGCCGTTGATGGCGGCAAATGTCGACCGGCTGGTGCTGGGTTGCACCCACTATCCGTTTCTGCTGCCGCTCATGCGCGAAATTGTCGGCGGGCGGATAACCATCATCGACCCGGCGGACGCGGTGGCAAAACAGGTTCAGCGGGTGCTGACCCGCCGTGCTGCGCCGACAGACGGTTCCGCCCGGCACAAATTTTTCTCCACCGGCGCCGATACCGCATCACTGGAAAAACTGCTGGCGCACATCGGCTATCCCCGTGCCGAAATCAATCGGCTGTGGTGGCGACACGCCGCGCTCGATAGTGCTGAATGAGCCGGTCGATTTTGGCGGCATCCGGCAGAGTGTGCCAAACTTTCTGCCAATCGGGAAAACGCTCCATCACCCGACGGGCATATTCGCGCAGCGGGGCGGGATGCGGCGGGGCGGTATTGGGATACCCCGCCACGATTTCGCCGTTCACCAGCCACACCACCCACCCCCCGGCGCAAATTCGCCGCGCCGAAAATTCTTCCAGCGCCACAATTTCATCCGACCGCCGAGGGGCGGTCAGTGCCTGTTGCAGCGCCGCCAGATAATCGGCGGGGGTGGGCAGAGTGATGCTTTCGGTGAGCCGCGTTTCGCGCAGAAAATGGGCTTCCGCCGCGGGCAGGGTATAGCCCGGCGAAATTACATCGCCGTGCCAAAAGCCGCCCCACAGCGCGTCATCCACTTCCAGCGAAACGGGGGTAAACGGAACGGTCAATGGGTGACGACGCGCGGCAATTCTTTTGCTTGCGCCACCCAGTCTGCCACTTGTGCCGCGCCGGGCACTTGCCGCACCAGTTTTTTCTCTTGATTGACCTCAATCATTTTGGCGTGCAAATTTGCGGGATTGCGCTGTGCCAGTTCCGGCACGCTGTCCACGCCGGCGGCTTCCAGCAGGTCGGCATATTCTTCGCCGATGCCTTTCACGCGGAACAAATCGGCATGGTTGACCCATTCGAGAATCAATTTTCCGCTGATGCCGGTTTTTTCGGCGATGGCTTTTCGCCCGGCAGCCGAAGCGCCCTGTTCCAGCAACGATTCAACGCTATCGATGCCGATGGCTTGCAGTTTTTCGGCATAAGTTGCACCGATGCCTTCAATTTTGGTCAAATTGGTCATTTTTTGCCTCCCTGTGGCTGATGGTTTTTCTCTGGCGATGAGCGCCAGTTTTTCACGGCGAGAAAGCCGTTTGATGGCATATTCGCGCTGCATGGCAGCGGTTTTGGTGGGAAGTTTTTCGGTGTAAACCGGTTTTACCGGCAGACGGCGGCGGGTGTATTTTGACCCTTTGCCGCGGTTGTGTGCCTGAATACGGCGCGCCAAATCGTTTGTCCAGCCGGTGTACAGTGTGCCGTCGGCGCACTGCAAAATGTACACAAACGGCATTATTTTCTCCGTCTGCCGAATTGCAACAATTGGGCGAACATATTTTCCTTTTTCACTGTTTCGATGGGTTTTTCGTATAGAGTGCTCAATTTGTTTCCCTCAAAATCGGCGAGCCATGCCGCGCGGGCGGTGACGGCTTTTTCCACAAACGATTCAAAACCGGCGGGGTCGTCAGTTTCCAGCAGCGATTGCGCTTGTTTCAGCGTGCCGATGATGGATTCGATGCGCCGCACCAAATTGATGCGATTCGCGCGCATCATCGCCGCCAGCGCAGTAGCGTCCATCGCTGCGCCGGCGGTCATCTGCGCGAAAGTATTGCCCGCCAGTTTGCGCGTTTCTTTCCATGTGGGCGATTGGCTGGCATTATGAGCCAGCGCCACACTCAACAGCAGCGGCAGGTCGTTCACCGTGCTGACCAGCCCATCGTGTTCCAGCGGGTCGAGATAAAAGGGCGTGCCCCCCACCAGCGAAACGAAATTATCCACCAACTGCACCGCTTCCGGCGCGACATTCGGCGCGGGGGTGAGACAGTACAGCGCATTTTTGAACAAATCCGCGCTGGCGTGCTCCGGTCCGCTGCCGCCGGGCAGCACAATCGGGTGTCCACCGACAAAATGGACGGTGGGCGGCAGCAGTTCGGTTGCCATTTGCAGAATGTCGGCTTTGGTGGACAGGGTATCGGTCAGCACCGCATCCGGTTTCAAATCGGCGGCGATGGCTTCCAGCGTGGGGCGCACGGCATCGGCGGGCAGCGCCAGCACAATCAAATCGGCATTATCCACCGCGTTGATGAGATTCCATTCCGATTTATCGAATGCGCCCATTTTCAGCGCCTGCCGGGTGTGCAGCGGGTCTTTATCGTGGGCAATCAATCGGGGCGGGTCGTCGGTTTGTTTCAGCGCCAACCCCAGCGATGTGCCGATTGCGCCGACGCCAATAATGGTAATTTTAACGTTGCTCATGATGGTTTCCTAATTTTCATTGTCTGCCGCGTAAAGGGCGGCGTGAAGTTTTGCTGCGGTAGATACCGGATGCGCGACCGGTTTTTGCTGGTGTCGGGCAATTAACTGCACCACCGACGGCGCACAACCGGCTTCTTTTGCCCATGCCGCGCCGATTTGCGGATGGCGTTCGCTGACCACAAACGGACGCCGCCAGCGTGCGCAATCGAGCGGCGCATTTGCCAGCCGTTTCAACAGCGCGGGGCAGCATTTGTCCAGCAGAACCACCAACACCCGATGGACAATCGGTTGCCCCAGCGATTTGGCGACATCGTGCAGCAGTGCCGCCTGCAACAGTTGCCGGTCGGTGTGCCCCGCGGCGAGCAGCGTTTTCGCCACGGCGATGGCGTGCCGCCGGTCGGAAGTGCTCATCCGCCGAAAAAGATTCAGCGCAGCGGGGTTGTGTCCCAAAATATCGTCCACCAGCGAAAGGTCGTCATCTGAAATGGTGGCAAACAGTGCCGAGAAAAATTGTGCCGCCCGGTAACGGACGCGCGCCGTCGAGTTCATCAGCCGAGCAGCCATCCCACCACCACATTTGTCGGTGCGATGATTAATCCGGTGAACAGCGGACCTCCGAGAAAAATCAGGATGAGCAGAATCAACGG
>JALVZI010000041.1 GCA_027022125.1 Anaerolineae bacterium
GCGGGGCAAAAATATCTACGTGGGCTGTTCTCCGGCGGCACGCTGGCATTCGAAGCCCAACTCATCCTGAAAGAATATCTGCCCGATGTGCTGTCGAACGCGCCGCTGGATCCGTCTTTAAAAATGAAGGACGCGGTCGTTAGTGAAGGAAACTGCATCGTTGATTTGGGCGAAGATGAATTCACCGTGGGGCGGCTGCACCCGATGATGGACAACGATTTGCGCATCCGCCGCCTGCTGAAAGAGGCGGAAGACCCCGAAGTGGCAGTCATCTTTTTGGATGTGGTGCTGGGCGACGGCGCACATCTCGACCCCGCTAGCGAACTCGCGCCCGCCATCGCCGACGCGAAAGCCATCGCCGCCGAAGCCGGACGGCATTTGGAAGTGGTCGCGGTAGTGGTCGGCACAGATGAAGACCCGCAGGACATGGACGCGCAAATCACCATGCTGAAAAACGCCGGCGCGCGAGTCGAAACGAGCAACGATGTCGCTACCCGATATGTCGGCAAACTCATTCGGGCGCTGACCCCCACCGCCGAGTCCGCTGTCGAGAAATTACCGCCCGTTGACGGCGCGTTCCTGTCGCAGCCCGTCGCCGCCATCAACGCCGGATTGCAATCGTTCACCGATAGCGTCTCGGCACAGGGCGCAGAAGTTTTGCAGGTGGACTGGCGTCCGCCCGCCGGCGGCAACGAAATGCTGATGGCAATTCTGATGAAGATGAAAGGGTGATTTTGTGATGCGTGATGCGTGAAACGTGAATACTTATCACGCATCACACATCACCGTTGCCGTATTATGTAATCTGACAAAAGAATTTCGATTTTTCACCGATTCTGAAAGAGAGGAAATCTCATGGCAATTGATATTCAAAAAGCAAATGATGAAGCCACCAACCGTATGATGGAAGCCCATCCTGTGTTGGTTGGGCTGGGCACAGCGCGAGATGTCATTCCCGGTATGCGCGATGACCTACTGCTGCACGCCGGTCCGCCCATCACATGGGAACGCGCATCCGGTCCGATGCGCGGCGCAATCATCGGCGCGCTGATTTTTGAAGGCAAAGCGAAAGACGAAGCCGAAGCGGAAAAACTGGTCACATCCGGCGAAATCAAACTGGAACCGTGCCACGAACACGATGCCGTCGGTCCGATGGCGGGCGTTACCTCCCCCAGTATGACCGTTTATATCATCGAAAACAAAACACACGGCAACTTTGCCTACTCCAACATCAACGAAGGTTATGGCAAAGTGTTGCGTTATGGCGCATACAGCGAGGAGGTGCTGGAACGCCTGCGCTGGCTCGACAAAGTGATGGGTCCCGTGCTCGCCGACGCGGTGGAAATGAGCGGCGGCATCGACATCCGCGCCTTGCTGGCAGAGGCACTGCACATGGGCGACGAAGGTCACAACCGCAACAAAGCCGGTTCGATTCTGTTCCTGAAAGCACTGGCGCCATACGTGGCAAAAGCCGCGCCCAATTCCGATGTGGCATCCGACATTTTGAAAGCCATCGGCGACAACGCGCTGGCAGTGCTCAACCCGGTGATGGCGGCATGTAAAGCGATGGCAGACGCCGGTCACGGTGTGGAAGGGAGCACCATCGTTACCACTATGGCGCGCAACGGCACCGATTTCGGCATCCGCGTCAGCGGTATCGGCGGTTTGCGCAACGAAACTCGCTGGTTCACCGCACCCGTCGCCACCCCGAAAGGACTGTACTTCCCCGGATTCACCGAAGAAGACGCCAGCGGCGACATCGGCGACAGCACCATCACCGAAACGGCAGGCATCGGCGGATTCGCCATGGCAACCGCACCCGCCATCGTCACTTTTGTCAGCGGCACGCCGAAAGACGCCATCAACGCCACCATGGAAATGTACGAAATCACCCACACCGAGCACAAATTCTTCAATATGCCCGTGCTCGATTTCCGCGGCACACCGACCGGCATTGACATTCGCAAAGTGGTGGAAAAAGGCATCACCCCGCGCGTCAACACCGGCATCGCTCACAAAAACGCGGGCGTGGGGCAAGTCGGCGCCGGGCTGGTTCGCCCGCCGATGGAAATGTTCGAGCAGGCACTCATCGCCTACGCGCAGAAGTATGGTCTGTAAACGTGTTGCGTATTGCGTGAAACGTGAAAACGTGATGCGTGAAAACATCCCATCACGCATCAAAAGAAGGGCATGGTTCATCTTGGCTGACAATTATCTTGGCAAATAGCCGACTGTTGCCACCGTGGAGTAGGAAGCACGAAGCAGGGAGCAGGGGATGTATTTCAACGAACAATAGTTGCAATACAGATTATTCACTCCTTTCCCAATTCGTTGTAGTGTGTGTATAGCAACGCAAAACGTTTATCTGCCGCGAAGATTGCCGGTTGACGAAACCATCACGCATCACGTTTCACGCTTCACGAAGGTTGTTGGCAAAAGCGCAAAATTTGTCGAGATGATTTGGGGGGGTCAATGAACCACGCCAAAAGGAGAACATCATGAACCGCGAAGAATTTATCAAAACACTATCCAACGCCAAAATGTTCGACCTGACACAGGGATTGAGCATTTTTACCCCGCCGTGGCCCGGCGAAAAAGCGTTGCAGGTTCACTTTTTCAAACGATTGACCGGCGCTTACGGCGGCGGGCAGGGCGCAAACGGACAACTCATCGAATGGAGCAACAATACCGGTACTCATCTGGTCGGTGAACGTGCCTTCCACAGCGGCGCGCGCGCTATTTCCGACATTCCGCTGGAAGCGTTGAGCGGACCCGGCGTGATTGTCGACATCTCCGACGCCGTTTCGGATTACAGTCTGTACACCCCCGAAATGATTACGGAACGCGCCGAAGTCAAAAAAGGCGACATCCTCATCATCAACACCGGCTACCACAAATATGGTTGGGACCAACCCGATGTCCATAATCCCGACGCGCAGGGCGGTGTGGAAAATAAGGAATTCGGCTATTATGTGCGCCATCCGGGTCCGTCGCCGGAATTTTTCCGCTGGGCGATGGATATGGAACTGAAAATCATCGGTGTGGATTGCGGCTCGGCGGAACACCCGATGAACACCCCCATCCGCTATATGCACGCCGGAGAATTCGCCAAAGCCGAAGCCAAACTGAAAGAAACCCACGGCAAAACGTGGGATGAAATGTTCCCGCCGGAAGAATATCACAAACTGACCCATATTGACATGCCCAAAGCCCATTTGCTGCTGGCGGAAAGTCTCGGCGGGCAGATTGACGAATTGAGCAACAAACGGGCGTGGATTATGATTGAACCCATCCCGTACATGGAAGTGGAATCGGCATGGAGCCGCGCGGTGGCGTTGCTGCCCCCCGATGGGATGAGCGAAGACGATTTCTTCAACTTTATGGCATCCGCCGAGATGCTCGACCTGACCGTGCCGTTCAGCGTGCAAACACCGCAATGGGCAAATTACGAACCGCTGACCGTCACCTACACCAAACGAGTCGGCGGGCAGTATTTCGGTATGGGGCGAAACAATGCTCACTGCCGCGCCAGTTTCCATCTGGGAACCCATATGGACGGCGAAAAACACTTCTGGGCGGCGGGACGCACCATCGGGCAAGTGCCGCTGGAACAATGGTTCGGTCCCGGGGTCATCGCCGATATTTCCGACAAAGTCAGCGATTCCAGCGTTTACACCCCGCAGATGATTATGGATGCGGTAGACGTGCGCAAAGGCGACATTCTCATCATCAAAACGGGTTACTATAAATATGGCTGGGCAAGCCCCGATTCCGATGAATTCCGTTATATGATTAAACATCCGGGACCCTCGCCCGATTTTGCCCAGTGGTGTCTCGATATGGAAATCAAATGGCTGGGCGTGGACTGTGTGGCAATGGAACACCCGATGAACACCATCCAGCGCATTTGGCATCCCAAAACATTTGAAGAAGCCAACCGCAAACTCATCGAAGCCTTTGGTAAAGATTGGGATGAAATGTACCCGCTGGACAAATACTATCAGGATATGCACCTGAACCTCTTCCCCAAAGGCATCGTTCACGCCGAAAACTTGGGGAAAGACATCGCCAACGCCGAAAGCGGACGCTATTACATCGCCGCTTTCATCCAAAAAGGGATGGAACTCGCCTCGTGCTGGGGTCGGTTCATCGCCTTTAAAGAAAGTGACTGAACCGTGAGACGTGAGGCGTGAAACGTGAGTATCACTCATCACGTTTCACGCTTCACTCATCACGCATCACGCTTCACGTCTCACCAACCGGAGGTTTTTTATGAAACCGGCACCTTTTGAATATCTTGCTCCGGCAACTGTTGAAGAAGCGCTGGACATGCTGCAAACGCACGGTTACGACGCCAAAATTCTGGCGGGCGGACAGAGTCTCGTGCCCACCATGAATTTTCGGCTGGCGCAACCGGCTGTGTTGATTGACCTGAATAAAATCTCATCTTTGAGTTATATAGAACCCACCCCCGCGGGCGGCGTGCGCATCGGCGCGATGACCCGTTATGTGACAGCAGAAAAAAGCCCGCTCATCGCCGAGCGCGTGCCGCTGTTGCGCGAAGCCCTGCCCCACATCGCTCACCCGCAGATTCGCACGCGGGGCACACTGGGCGGCGCTATCGCCCACGCCGACCCCGCTGCCGAACTTCCGGCGGTGTGCGTGGCGCTGGATGCGCGGTTCAAATTGCGGCGCGGCACTGCCGAACGGTGGGTTTCCGCCGAAGACTTTTTCGTGGGGCTGTTCGCCACGGTGATGGAACCGGATGAAATGCTGGTGGAAATTGAAATTCCGCCCCTGCCCCAGCGCAGTGGATGGGCGTTCACCGAAGTGGCGCGCCGTCACGGCGATTATGCGCTGGTCGGTGTTGCCGCCGGTATTGCACTCGATACCGCTGGAAAATGCGCCGATGTGCGTCTGTCGTTCCTCAGCGTCGGCGACCATGCCGTGCTGGCACACAATGCCATCGCCGCACTGAAAGAGCAAGCCCCCACCGCCGAAGCCATCGCCAATGCTGCCGCCATCGCCGCAGAAAAAGATGTTTCGCCCGGCGACGATATTCATGCCACCGCAGCATATCGTCGGCATTTGGCAAATGTGTTGGCACA
>JALVZI010000042.1 GCA_027022125.1 Anaerolineae bacterium
GGTGAGCAGATAACCCACCAGCGCCGGAATGCCGCCCCCCAGCACACCGAAAATCAGCAGCAGTATCACCACCGCAAATGTGGCAATTGCCGCACCGATATTTACCCCAATCATCACCAGCACCGACAGCGCCACATCTTTCAATCGCTGCCGAACGAGTGCCACCGCTTGCCGCAGGCTTTCAATTGCACCCGTTTCGCGCAGGGTGGTGTACCGCCAACTCAATTCCAGCACCGGCGACAGCGCCCACGAGATTGCCACCACAACCAGCGCCCAAACAATAACAAACATCACGGTCAGCACAATTGCCAACGGGGCAAGCGAGTTGTCCACCACCATCAACGCCAGCGGCGAAATGGCAAACAGCAGGGTAACAATCACCAATATTACCAGCGGAATGCCAACCAGTAGATTTATCAGAAAAATGCGCCACGCCCGCGCCGACCAGCCGATGCGCCAGCCGTCTTTTACGGTGACGGTATCGCCGGTTTCAATTTTTGCCACCATACCGATGAGTGCCGCGCGAGAAACGGAACGAATGACGGTTGCCACGACCATCATCACCAGCACAATTAACATTATCACCGCGATGACCGCCATCAGCACAACGGGGTCTATACCGGCGAGCGGGTTATGCAACGGCACATTGCCGCCGGAAAAATCGCCTTCCGCGCCGGGGCCACCGCCTCCGCCGAAATTGCCACCGCCGCGTCCGCCGCCGAATATCGCCAGCAGAATGCCGAACAGCCATAGCGCCCGATATTTTATTGTGATGTGATATGCTCGTTTGAGCAACGCAACATAATCCATAATTCTCCCTCAAAAAAAAGCGACGCCCGCACCATTGCTAAACGCCGCCCGCCGAAGCATTCGATTACGCGAAAACTTTTTCTGGTGGCGGGCTTGATTCCACAATTTCCTCACCCATACCCACTTTGTTGAGATATTCAATCATTTCTTTACGAGATTTTTCATACCGGCGGATGAGTTGTTTATCGGTATCACGCAGGGCGTTAATGGTGCGCTGCGAACATGCCGCGCAACCCAACGCCGCTTTGTAACTGCCCAAATCGCAATTCAAACAATCGCACACTTTTATCATCATATGGCTGAACGCCAACGCATCCACGTGCGTTTCCGGCAGTGGCGCGATATATTCCACCAAATCCTGCCATTCTTTCCCTTTTATTTTTTTCAATCCGCTAACCTTTGAATGCGGAAACAGAATTTCACAATGAGAATACATTACTTTCCACCTAAACTATCTTCGATTTTCGTATTGGCACGGCATATTTTCCGTTTCGCCTTTCGTGACAAAAAAATTGAAGCCCACCTACTGCAATGGCATGACTCCAATGCTGATATTGTACTGTGTGGAATATGTGGTGTCAAAAACTCATGTTAAAATCTGATGTTGCGCAGTGCGTGTTGACAGACATTCCTGCTCGGCAACTCGTAGGGGCGGCTCGCGAGCCGCCCCTACTTCTGCCACTGTATTTTGACTTGGGGGAAACCAAATCTTCAGCTGCGTGATATGAGTTAAAATATCACAGTCCAGGTTTCCTATTGACGAATTTCGCATTCCCGCCGATAATTAACAAGAGCACACGAAAGGATTTCCATTATGCTGCAAGCACTGCGCGCCATTCCGCTATTTAAAGACCTGTCCGATGACGATTTAAATTCCATATCTGCGCTGTTGAAACATGTCAGTTTTGCCAAAGGACAAACCGTGTTCCGGCAGGGAGACATCGGCAACGCGATGTATGTGGTGGAAAACGGGCAAGTGGTGGTATGGGATGAAGAAGCGCATCAGGCGCTGGCATATTTGGGACCGGGCAGTTTTGTCGGCGAGATTGCGCTGCTGCTGGCTGAACCCCGCTCGGCAAGTTTGAAAGTCGCCATTGATGCCGATTTGTATATGCTGGAAAAAGAGGCTTTCGACCGCCTGCTGATGGAACGCCCCGAAATTGCCATCTATATGACCCGCGAACTGAGCCAACGGCTGGTAAAAACCAGCAAGCGCCGATTTTTACCGCAGGCGCGGCGTATTTCGGCGCTATGGGGCACCGATACCGGCGAGTTGGCGAAAACCATCGCCGAGCATGTGAAAAAGCCGGTTGCCATCTTGCCGCTCTCCGACGAACCGCTCCCCCCGCCCGACACCCCCAACGTGCATTTGCTGTCCGGTGAAAATCTCACGATGGAACGGTTCGTCAACGAATTGAGCCACCACATCGAACAATTCAGCCACATCATCCTCCCCCTGCCCGCCGAACCGACCGCGCTGGCGCTTAAAGCCATCGGGCTTGCCGATACGGTCATCAGCATCGGCGCACCGCCGCGCTGGGTAAAAGAAAATGTCGGCGCAGAAAAACTGTGGGAAACCTCTGCCAAACCCGGCGCGCTGAACCGCATCGCCCGCCGCGTAACCGGACACACCGTCGGGCTGGCACTGTCGAGCGGCGGTGGCAAAGGGCTGGCGCATCTGGGGGTGATGAAAGTTTTGGTAGAAGAAAACATTCCGGTGGACATCATCGCCGGAACCAGCGCCGGCGCATTTTTCGGCGTGCATCTGGCAATGGGTCGCAGCGCCGATGAAATTGTGAGTTTTTCGGGAGAACTGCAATCATACAACCGCTGGGTCAATTGGGATGTGAACATCCCGCCGCGCTCAGGGTTGATAAAAGGCGCAAAAGCCAAAAATCTCATCGCCAATATGGTGAACCATCTGCGATTTGAAGATTTGGAAATTCCGTTTTTCTGTGTTGCCGCCGATGTTCACACGGGCGAAGAAGTGGTTTTCGATTCGGGACCGCTGGCAGATGCCATCCGCGCCAGTTTGAGTATTCCCTTTTTGGCAGACCCGTGGCACATGAACGACCGGTTTTTCATTGACGGCGCATTTGTTGACCCCATCCCCGCCGAATTGCTGCGCGAAAAAGGAGCAGATATCGTCATCGCGTCCAGCGTCATCCAACCGCTGACCGACACTCAACCATCGCCGCCGCCAAAACACACCAAAAAACCGAATTTCCTGCAAATCATCAGCAACATCCAAAGTATTGTTGAAAATCAACTGGTCAATTCACAGTTGGATGCGGTAGATGTGATGATTCACACCGGCGCGCAGGCGGAACATGCGCTCGATTTTACCGCCGCCCAGCAACTCATCGCCGCGGGCGAAGCCGCCGCGCGGGCGCAACTGCCCGCCATCCGCGCGTGTTTGGAACGGGTTGCAGAAAATTGATGACCGGAAAAGTTGTACTGCTCACCGGCGCGAGTCAGGGTATCGGGCGCGCTGCCGCCGAAATTTTTGCCGCCGCCGGATACCGGTTGGCACTGGTGGCGCGCAACGGCGAAACACTCGCCGCGCTGGCGGAAAATCTCGCCCCGGCGCAGGTGCTTTCCCTGCCCGCCGACATCACCGCGCCGAATGCGCCCCGCGAAATTGTTGCCCGCACCGTCGAGCATTTCGGCACAGTGGATATTCTCATCAACAATGCCGGTATCGGCGTGTATGGCAAAACACACACCGCATCGCCCGCCGATTTGGCGCAGGTGATGGCGGTGAATTTTTTTGCCCCCGTGCAACTGATGCAAGCCGTCATTCCGCACATGCAGGCGCACGGCGGCGGATTGATTATCAACGTATCATCCATCATCGGCAAACGTGCCACACCGCTGGCGGGTGGCTATTGCGCCAGCAAAGCCGCGCTGGAACATATTGTGGAATCGATGCGGGTGGAATTGGCGGCGGAGAATATCCGTTTCAGCACGCTGTATCCGGGGGTCACGCGCACCGATTTTGCGGCACACACGCTCGGCGAGCCGCAGCGCGCGGGACGGGTGCAGGGGGTTTCGGCGGAACGGGTGGCGCGCAAACTACTGAAAGTGGCAAAAAAAGAGCCACGCGATGCTTACGTGACTCTGTTCGACCGGGTATTTGTGACCGGCAGCCATCTTTTCCCGTCGCTGTTCGATTGGCTGCTGGCGCGGTATTTCGGTTGAGTTGGAGATTGGGAATTAGAGATTGGTTATTGGAGATTCGTCCACTCGAAAATTCGTTCCATTCTATGCGCCGACCAGTCATCAATATCTTGTGAGGGTTTGATTTTAGTCAATCTGAAATACAGCAGTAGGGGCGGCTCGCGAGCCGCCCCTACGAATTTTAACGCGAACTGACCGACCATCACGCATCACGAAAATTGTTGGCAATGAACAATGCCCGGCTAATCGTCTCTCGCCAAACTGTTTTCTCTGGGGCGATACATTATTTTCGCCAGCAGAATGCCCAATCCATACAACAGCAACAATGGCGCCATCACCAAACTCATATTCAGCGGGTCGGGGGTGGGGGTGATGAGCGCAGCCGCAATGGCGATAATCACCACTGCATATCGGGCATTTTTCCACAAAAATTCTGAACTGAGCACACCCAGCCGCGCCAAGATTGCCATAACCAGCGGCATTTCAAAACTCACGCCAATCCAGAGAATCAATCGGGTAATAAACCCAAAATACGTTTGCGGGCGCGGGGCGGTGCGAATGCCCAAAAAACTCATCAAAAACGGCACAGCGCGGGGCATCATCACAAAATAGGCAAATGCCACACCGCTCAAAAAAAGGGCGGTCGCCGCCGGAATGGCGATGAACAATCCCCGTTTTTCCGACGGGGTCAGTCCGGGCACGATGAACGCAATCAGTTCATACAGTATCACCGGCATCGAGAGAATCATACCCCCCATCAGCGACACTTTCATAAACACGGTGATGTTTTCGGTAACATCAATAGATTGCAAATTTTGAATGCCGCCGATGGGCTGTGCCAGCAAGTCGACTAACTGCTGGGCAAAAACAAAACTGAAAAGCGTGGCAACCAGCACCGCGACGGATGCCACAATCAGCCGTCGCCGAAATTCATCCAAATGTTCCAGCAGGGTCATTTGCCCCGCCAATGTTTCCAATTGCTCGTTATTTGTTTGCTGTGTCACCGGTGGCGGGTTCCTCTGTAGATGGGGTAGGTTCGGCGGGCGCGGCGGGTTCAGCCGGTGGTGGGG
>JALVZI010000043.1 GCA_027022125.1 Anaerolineae bacterium
CGGGTGATTGCCAACAACCTGCTCACCGAAAAAGCCCTGCGTCGCATTTTGGCAATCGCCAAAGGTGAAGCCGACAAAGCGGAAGAACCTGCCGCCGAAGCGGAGGAGACGGAATCCGAGCCGGAAACAACAGAAACCGAATCCGCGGCAGAAGAAACAACCGCCGTCGAAACTGAAACTGAAGACTAAAAACCGACAACTGAAAACTAATTCCATATTCAAGGAGTTTTTGAATGTTCAATAGATTACCGGAATCGTTAGTGCCGATGGTGATTGAAACCACCGGCAGAACCGAACGAGCCTACGATATTTTTTCGCTGCTGTTAAAAGAACGCATCATCTTTTTGGGCACAGCCATCAACGACCAGATTGCCAATCTGATTGTGGCGCAATTGCTGTATCTCAACCAGCAAGACCCGGAACGCAACATTTCAATGTATATCAACTCGCCGGGCGGCGTCATCTATTCCGGTTTGGCAATTTATGACACCATGCAATCCATTTCCAACCCCATCAGTACTTTTGCCGTGGGCGTAACCGCCAGTATGGCAACCGTATTGCTGGCAGCAGGCACACCGGGTCAGCGATATGCGCTGCCGCACGCCACCATCCATATGCATCCCGCCGGTGGCGGTGCGCAAGGTTACACGCCCGATGTGGAAATTCAATACAAAGAAATGAAACGCTTGCAAGATACCATGCACCACATTTTAGCCAAACATACCGGGCAAGACCCCAAGAAAATCGCCGAAGATTTTGAGCGCGACCGCTGGATGGATGCGCTGGTGGCGCAAGAATACGGGCTGGTAGATGAGGTGATGGGCAAGCCAATTTTCCACCAAGACCCCAAAAAAGAAACGGACTAACCTATGGCAAATCGGTTTCGACCCGAAAAACAAATCTGCTCGTTCTGTAAACGCGACCAAAGCGAGGTGAACCGGCTCATTGCCGGACCCGACCACGTGTACATTTGCGATGAATGCGTGGATTTGTGTAAAGCGTTGCTCGACGAAGAGGCACAGTCGGTCAGCACGGAATTAAAACCGCGCACACCGCGAACGCTGTCGCCAAAAGAGATTTATGACCGCCTGAATGAATGGGTGGTGGGTCAAGACCGAGCCAAAAAAGTGCTGGCGGTGGCGGTGTACAATCATTACAAACGCATCGCCGCCAAAACCACCGATGATGTGGAATTGCAAAAAAGTAACATCCTGCTGGTGGGTCCCACCGGTTCGGGGAAAACCCTGCTGGCGCAAACGCTGGCGCGCATTTTGGATGTACCCTTCTGCATCGCCGATGCCACCGCGCTGACCGAAGCGGGGTATGTCGGTGAAGATGTGGAAAATATCCTGCTGCGTTTGATTCAGGCAGCGGATTACGATATTGAAAAAGCCGAAAAGGGCATCATTTATATTGATGAAATTGATAAAACCGCCCGCAAAGGTGATAACCCTTCCATCACCCGCGATGTTTCCGGCGAAGGCGTGCAGCAGGCACTGCTGAAAATCATCGAAGGAACCAAAGCGAATGTGCCGCCGCAATCCGGGCGGAAACACCCCCAGCAGGAATTTTTGCAAATTGATACCTCGAATGTGCTGTTCATCTGTGGCGGCGCGTTCGATGATATTGACCGTATCATCGCCAACCGTGTGGGCGCAAAAACGCAAATGGGTTTTCCGCAGGCACGCCCCACGCTGGCAATTTCTCACAGCGACAAAGACAAATCGAAAATTTTGCAGCAAATCACGTCGGAAGATTTGGTGGAATACGGTTTAATTCCCGAATTTGTGGGGCGATTGCCGGTGCTGGTAACTGCCGATGCGCTGGATGAAGAGGCGTTGATGCGCATTCTGATTGAACCGAAAAATGCGCTGGTCAAACAATTCCAGCGGTTGTTCAAATTGGATGATGTGGAACTGACATTCACCACCGATGCGCTGAAAGCGGCGGCATCGCTGGCGTACAAACAGAAAACCGGCGCACGCGGTTTGCGCACCATCATCGAAGATACCCTGCTGGATGTGATGTATGAAATCCCGTCCCGAAAAGAAATAAAGAAATGCGTGATTACCCGTGGTGCAATTTTGAATGAATCGCCGCCGGAGTTATACGATGGATACGGGCGGTTGCTGGATGACACGCTCGACAAAGCCGCATAACCGACGTGTTTCGTTCATCAAAGCGCCTCAATCGGGGCGCTTTTTCATTTCGCACGCCACCGAAAATCAATTGACGCAAAACGACATAAAAAGTATACTGTGTAATGAGCAAATTTGCGAATGAGCGAATGGACGAATGGTAGTCAGCGGTCAGCAAATGACCAATGACAAATGACAAACAACAAATGACAAATTCTCACCGGTATTGGGTCAATTTAATAGCGATTCTCTTTCTGCTGCTGGGGGTATCGAGCAGCGTGGCGCAGTCCGCCCGCGCTCAACAGCCGGACAACACTTTTCCGCCGGAGGTTGAAAAACTGTTCCGGCAGTTGACGCCGGAAGAACGGGTGGGGCAACTTTTTATGGTAACATACACCGGCACCGATGTTGCCGCCGACAGCGCCATCGCCCAACTGGTGCGCGACTATCGCATCGGCGGGGTATGGCTGCAACCGCGAAACAAGCCTTTGCCCGCCGAGGGCGCCGACCCCCGCCAATCAGTGCAAAATGTGGTCGGTCAACTGCAAACCTTCGCTTTTGAACAGCGCACCCCCGCACCGCTGCCGGAAATTCCCGCTGCGCTTTCCGGCGCAGAAACCATTTCGGGAACCACACCGATTACCGCGTCGCTGGCGCTCAGCCAACCGACCACCGCCATCCCGCTGTTCATCGCGGTGGAAAACGGCGGCGACGGCTATCCATACAGTTTCCTTTCGCCGGAATTGCCCGATGTGCCCAGCGGCATGGCGCTCGGCGCAACATGGGAACCCGACAATGCTTTTCAGGTGGGGGAAATTGTCGGGCGGCAATTGCACGCGATGGGCATCAATATGCTTTTTGGACCCGTGCTCGATGTGCTGGATAAACCCAACACCGAAGTGCAGGGTATCGCCAATGTGCTGTCGTTTGGCGGCGACCCGTACTGGGTGAGCCGTATGGGGCGCGCGTATATTCGCGGCATTCACACCGGCAGCGAAAACCACGTGCTGACCATTGCCAGCCATTTTCCCGGCGCGGGCAGTATTGACCGCACGCTGAATCAGGATATTCCCACCATCCAAAAATTGCTCAGTCAGTTGCAACTGGTGGAACTTTTCCCCTTTTATGCCGTCACGGCGATTGACACCGCCGACCCCGCCGAAATTACCGACGGGCTGATGACCGCGCACATTCGCTATCGCGGATTGCAGGGCAATATCCGCGATTTGACCAAGCCCATTAGTCTCGACCCGCAAAATTTGCCCCAAATTCTGGACACGCTCACCCCGTGGCGCACCGCCGGCGGCATTGTGGTCAGCGCGCCGCTGGAAGTGCCCGCTGTCGCCAAAACGTACAAAGTCAGCGCGGGCGAATTTCCCGTGCGGCGCATCGCGCTGGATGCGTTTTTGGCGGGCAGCGATATGCTCCTTTTCGCCGGAGATGATGGCGCGATAGACAATCAAACGCAGTTGGCATACACTGTTTCGGCGATAGAATTTTTTGTGGACAAATATAATTCCGATACGGTGTTCCAGCAGCGGGTGGATGATTCCGTGCGCCGCATTCTGCAAGCCAAATTGGCGCAGTATCCCGAATTTCGGCTGGATGATATTCTGCCGTCGCCCGATGCGCTACCGGCGCAGGCAACCACCCCCGACACGCTGTTCGATATTGTGCGCAGCGGGGTGACACTGGTTTATCCCGATGTCAACGAGTTGGCAGACCGCATTCCCAGCGCGCCGCTGCGCGACGAGTCCATCGTGATTTTCACCGATGACCGTCAGGTGCAGCGCTGCGAAACGTGCCTGCCCTTTTTCCTGCTTCCCCCCGACGCGCTGCGCACGGCAATTTTGAATCGCTATGGACCCGATGCCAGCGACCAGATTACCGCCGACCAGATAAAAAGTTACACCTTCACCGATTTGATGAATGTGCTGTCGGGGAATGATGCCACCCAATTGAAAAACGGCGAAATTCAGCGCGAATTGGGGCGCGCCAGTTGGATTATTTTCGCCATGCTCGATGTCGCCCCCGACCAATACCCCAACTCGATGGCGGTGAAAGCCTTTTTACGGCAAAATACCATTGACCTGCGCGACAAAAAAGTCATTGTGATGGCATTCGATGCGCCGACATATCTGGACAATACCGAAGTGAGCATTTTGACGGCGTATTACAGTTTTTATAACAAAACGCCGCAGCACATCGAAGCCGCCGCGCAGTTGCTTTTTAAAGAATTCAGTCCGCAGGGACACGCCCCGGTGAATGTGGATGCGGTGGAATACAAAATTCCGGAATTGCTGGAACCCGACCCCGAGCAGGTCATTCTGCTGGATTATGCGGAAGTCGCGCCGGAAGAAACTGCCACCGCCGAACCGTCGCCGACGGTGACGGTGGAACCGGTTACGGAAGGCACGCCCGAACCCGTCGCCGTGTCCATCCAAACCGGCGACCGGCTCATCATTCGCACCGGCGTGATTGTGGACAAACTGGGCAATCCCGTGCCGGATAACACGCTGGTATCGTTCAACCGCACCTACCCCAAAGAGGGGCTGGAATTGGCGCCCATCACCGTGCCGACCGTCAACGGGGTGGCACAAACGACCATCACGGTGGAACGGGAAGGCACACTGGAAATTACCGCCGCCAGCGGCGACGCCACCCGCTCCGGCAAAATTATCATCGAAGGGCCATCCATCACCATCGAAACACCGACCGCCACGGCAACCGCCACGCCCACCGAAACGCCATCACCCACACCCACCGGCACGCCCGTGCCCACCGATACACCCACCCCCACCGCCACCATTGTTCCCACTGCGACGGTTCCACCGGCGGGAACGAATGTGCCCCGCCAGCCGACGCTGGTTTTCAGCGATTTATTTTTGTCGCTGGTGGTGCTGTTCGGCGTGGGGATAGTGATTGTGCAGCGGTTTACCGCGCCGCAATTGCCGCTGGCAGAGCGAATTTTGCCCGCACTGGTGGCTATCGCTGTGGGATTGGCGGGGTATGTGCTGTACGGTATTTTCGCGGTACAACTGGCGGAAGTGAAAATTATCGGGGCGTGGGTGCATCAAAACAGCCACACGCACTGGCTCACGCCGGTTATTTCGCTATTGTTTGCGCTGTTGGGTTGGGGCGGGTTGGCAGTGTTCCGCCGATTGCACGCGCGGTATTTCAATAAATTACGGCGTGGCGGGTAAATGCGGCGCAAACGCGGTGATGATGACCGCCAGCGCAAACAGCAACCCGACAATTGCCAGCAGTGTGCGGTGTTCGGAAAGGGCGCTCTGCAATTCGCGCCCCCACCACGGCGGGGTAATGCCATTGGCGACAAACATACTGTCGCCCAGCAACTCGCGTTTGAAGGTTTTGGCATCTTTCGGGCGGTCGTTGGGGTGCATCGCCAGCGCGTGAACGATGGCTTGCTCGGTTTTGGCGGTTATCGCCGGATTGATGTCTCGCAGTGAAAGCGCCCTGTCGGGGTACAAAAATCGTTCTTTGGCTTCCGGCGGGGGTTGCAGCGTCAGCAGATGGTACAGCGTTGCCCCCAGCGAGTAAATATCCGAGCGGACATCGGTATGACCGGTGTCGCCGCCATATTGTTCCATCGGCGTGTATTGCACCGTGCCTTTGCCCTGCAACACGGTAATGGTGCGGTTATCTTCGGGAGCCATAACTTTTACCAGCCCGAAATCCACCAGTTTCAGCGGACCGTTCGGCGTTAATTTTATGTTTGCCGGTTTTATGTCTCGGTGTAAAATAGGGGGTGTCTGCTCGTGCAGATAAATTAGGGCGTCCAAAATTTGGCTTGCCCATTCCAGCACCTGTTTTTCGGGGATGAACTGTTTTTCGGCGCGCGCTTTTTCGATGACCTGCCGCAAATCTTTGCCCGGCACATAATCCATCACCAGATAATCGCGCCCGTTGTAAAAAAAGAAATCCGATACTTTCGGCAGATTGGGGTGGTCGAGCCGCGCCAGAATGCTCGCTTCGCGGTGAAACTGCGATTGCGTTTGCTCCTGATGCTCTTTCGATGCGCCGATGTCGGGAACCACCTCTTTTATGGCGCACAAACGCCCTTCCAGCCGAAGGTCTTCGGCTTTGTAGATGGAACCCTGACCGCCGCGCGCGACCAGTTCTTTTATGTGATACCGTGACCAGAGGGTGGTATCGGGAGATAACGGTTCAAACATAAATTGCCAGAGTTGTGCAAGCTAAACTACGTTTATATAATGGGATTTTGGTAACTGTTCAGGCATAGATTAAATAGTCCACAGATAGACACAGATAGAAACGGATTTTTTCTGTGTTTTATCTCACTGTGGCGGCATTTTCGTAGAGACGCCCAATTTGGGCGTCTCTACGGGGTTACTCAGGATGCGTTTTTCCCTGCCGATTTCATCCTGAGTAGCCCGCAGGGCGTATCGAAGGGTGAAATCGGCAAAATATCACGATACCCTGAATAGATATTTGCGTTTATATGATGGACTTTAATGCAACTGTGTTTATATGTCAAGTCTGAATTTATGGCAGGAGGCGTGAATTTTTATGGAAGAAAATGCGATATTACTGGTTTTGGAAGGTGATACCACCCGCAAAAATTGGGAACTCAACAAACCGACCATCCTCATCGGGCGCGGCAATGATTGCGATGTGGTGGTGAATGACCGGCAGGTTTCACGGCATCATGCCCAAATTGTGCGCGATGATACCGGCTATAAATTGGTGGATTTGAACAGTAAAAACGGTACTTTTTTGAACGGGCAGCAACTAATGGGCGAAACGCACCCTTTAAAAGATGGCGACCAGATTGGTATTGCGCTGAGTTGCCGCCTGGTTTTTGTGGATGCCGATGCAACCGCGCCGCTGGCGGGATTTTCCGCGCCGCAAACCGCCCTGCGGATGGACCGTGCCGCGAAACGGGTGTGGGTTGCCGGGCAGGAAGTGAATCCGCCGCTGTCGCTGGCGCAATACACCCTGCTGGAATTGCTGTTTGAGCACGATGGCGGTGTGGTCAGCCGCGAGGAAATTGTATCGCGGGTGTGGGCAGATGAAGCCGCCGAAGGCGTTTCGGAGCAGGCAATTGATGCGCTGGCGCGTCGCCTGCGCGAGCGTCTGGCGGAAATTGACCCCGATACCCAATATGTTATCACCGTGCGCGGGCACGGTTTTCGGTTGGAGCATTTCGTCCGCGAAAATTAACGGGCAATCAGAATTCTCCCTCCGGCGGGCGGGGAATCATTTCCATTGAGCATTGCTTCAATTTGGCGTTTTATTTCATCCAGCACGGGGATGAGCGTCCCTTCGCCGCGAGCGATGATGTCGGTGCGCAGTGCGCCGAGCAGTTCCAGCAGCGCGGGCGTGACCAGTTCTTTATTTTCCGCCAATTTTTGGGCGATGCGGTCGCCGGCGTTGGCGGCTATCAACTCGTTCAGCAAGCGCATTTCCGGCGGCAGGTTGGCTTGCAGTGCCGCCATCAGCCGGTTGTACAAATCGCCCAACTTTTCGACAATATCTTTTCGCCCCGCTTTTTCCGCTTCTTGGATATTTGCCACCAAAATTGTTAAAAACGGTTCGTCAAACTTTTCGATATTCTCTGCGATAAATTGGTCGGGGTCTTCGGCTTGGAACAAGCCATCCAGTAGATTTCCGGCGTTTTCCAGCGCGGCGCGCGCTTCTTTATCCAATGCCGCCGATGTTTCCATAATGCGGGAACGCAGCGATTGCAGCGCCTCTGTTTCGGCGGTGTCTCCGGCGGCGTTTGCCGCCTCTATTTTTTGGGTGAGCGATTGGAAAAATTCGTATGTGAGCAGCGGTTTCCCTTCGGCAATCAGCGTTTTAAATTCCTCATCGGTTTTGGCTTGCCGCAGCGAATCCAGCAGCGATTCCGGACTCAGCGCGCGCAGTCCGATTTTCTCATCAATTGCAGCGATGTGTTCTGCGCCGGTGCCCGCCGCTTGCGCCACAAATTGCCGGAAACCGAGCAGGGTTTGCCCGCTGACTTCATCGCCGGATTGCAGGGCTTGCAGTGCCAAACTGGTGATAATTTCAAAAAATTGATAGTCGAACTGGTCTTTATTGTCTTCTATCAGTTTTTTGACGGTGGCTTCATCGCGGGTGTGCAGCAATTGGTCAATCAATTTCATTTTGGATTGCTGGGCGGCAATCATCTCTTCGGTGATGCCATCGGCGGCGAGAATGGCTTTGTACAGATTTTCCATCGAAATGAAAATGCGCGGGTTGAGCAGATAGCCTTTGCGTTTTTCCGGCGGCAGCGAATTCATCAATTGGGTGGTCAGCCGCCCGATGATTTTCTGCTCATCGGTGTGGGCGATGCCCATACTGTTGGGCACAAATACCAGCGCCAACTCTTTTTCGGCATCGTGATACAGAATGGGTACATTCAGCGGGTGAACCGTGCCGCAATTGGGGCATTGCGCGACATTCAACTGCCCCTGCATAAAGGCTTGTTTCAACGCGGGGTCGTTGGTTACATCAATCAACGACAGGGCGGGTGCGGTGTATTGTGTGCCGCATTTCGGGCACACCGCCGGTACAACTTGTTGGGTAGCCATAAAAGATTTCCTTCTGATTATTTGAATTTCATATCGAACTAAATGAAACTTTTACTCTTCTCTCTTTTTTGCATCGAATTTTCACAAATTTCATAGATTTTATGCTTAAATTTGAGAAATTCGCGTTAATTTGATGCGGAAATCCGGTCAAACAAAAAGTTTCAATAAGTTTATTGCACAAAAGAACCGCCTGTGCGGCGGCTCGGAAATGTTCGGTTGAATGGCGATATTCAATCGCGGAAGAAGGTTTCAACTTCGGTTTCGTCTTCGTCGCTGGGGAATATCTCGATGAAAGTGATGCGATGCCACGGGAAGATGAATTTCACGGCGTCTTGGTCAATATAATGGATGGGTTTGCCGTCTCTGGCGCGGACATTGCTGCATGTTACATATGAGGATGTGGTATCGGGCAACTCTTCCATATCCGCCACGATAGGGTCGGCGTTGGCAATGTGAATGAGTACGGTGAATGACATACGGGTTTCTCCTGAAAGTTACGAGCGCAATTCCACTTCGATGAGCAACCGTCCGATTTGAAGGGTGTCGCCGCTGGAGAGGGTTTCGGGCAGGTATGGGGCAAGCCGTTTGCCATTGACAAATGTGCCGTTGATGCTGCCCAAATCTTCTACCACCACAATGCCTTCGCGTTTTAAGATGCGGGCGTGCCGCCGCGATACGCCTTTTTCCAATCCGCCATCATTGGTTAAATCAATTTCCGGGAACACATCGGATGCCGGGTCGAGCCGCCCGAGATGGATGGCTTTGTTCAGTGGAATTTCGACCACGCGTTTGTGTTTGCCGATGGACAGTCGGATTGCCAGCGGTCCGGTGCCGCGATAGTCGCTAGTGGCGACGGGGTCTTCGGCGGTGTCGCCCACCCAGCCGATTTCGCTGGTTCCCAGTGGGTCGGTGCCGCGTTGGTCATCATCAAGCAGATATGTGCCACATTCATTGCAAAAAAGTGTGCCGTCTACGTGTGAGGTTTGGCAAAATGGACATTTTATCATACTTATAATTCCTGCGGTAATATGGATAAACTACGGGTTCCGTAGCGAATTTTCTTGCGTCCTTCTGACGATAGACTGCCGGTGCGTGCCAGTCTGCCTGCTTCCAGCAGTGCTGCCCGCGCCAATTCCGTTTCGCCGAGATTGAGCAGTCGGGTTGCCATTGTTTCCAGCCGTTGGGTGGCGGCGATGATGTTGCCGGATGCCATATCTTGCATTGCTTTTTCTTGCATTTTGTATATGGCAAGTTTGCCCAGCGCGGTGATGATGACCGGTGGGATGACCACTTCGGCGTCGGTGTCGCTGCTGACGTTTACGGTGATGTCTGTCCAGTTGTCGGCTTGCCGGTTCAACGCTTGGGTAGGGACGTCACCCATCACGTTGAGCCGCATTAACTGTTGTTTGCCCGGTTCGGCATTGGAAATTCGCAACTCAAGAGTGATAATTTTTCGATTATTGGTTCCTAACGGACCCAACGCCAGTTTGTGGTCATCGTTAATATCCAAACGGCGGATGTGGGGTGCAATTTGAAAGGCTTCGTGCAGGGTTACATTGTCTGCCAATTCTATCACCAATGAAACTTCGCGGGCGACAATGGTGCTCAATTCTCGCACGGTGGCTTTAAAACTTTCAACAATGCGGCGGGGGGTGTCAATATAGGTGCTGGTTCCGCCGGAAACGTCAGCCATTTTTTCCAGCAAATCTTCGTTCCAATCTGCCCCGATGCCCATTGTGCTGAGACTGATTTGGTTCAATCCCGCCCATTCGGCTTGTTTTATGCACTCTTCATCATCGCCATAAGTGCGTCCATCGGTGAGCAGGATGATGTGGTTGACCGACATTTCGCTGCGGTTGGTTTGAATTTCCTGCAATCCGGCGAGCAGCCCTTGCAGCATTTCTGTGCCGCCGCTCGGTTGGATGGTGCTGGCAACCGATTTTGCCAGTGCTTTGTCCACATTTTTCTGCCCCGGCAGTAAAACTTCGGCTTTATCGCTGAATACCACCAAACTGAGCGTGTCTTCCGGTTCCAGAAAATCAATAATCTGGCGGGTGGCTTCTTTTACCTGTTGCAACCGAATGCCCTGCATCGAAGTGCTTTTGTCCAGCACCAAACACAGGTTAAGCGGCAGTCTGCTGGTGGGCAGGTCTTTGGACGGCGATATTTCCAGCATGACATAACAAGCCTGCTCGTTGGGTGTGGCTTTGATGGTCGCATGGCTTAAAATTGGTTGCATACTCAATGGCGATGAATGTTTACCGGTTGAGCGTTGGGGGGTTAGTGGACTTGTGTTCATAAGCAGCCTTTCGGTATGCTATGGAAATGCTTATCCAATACCAACTAAAATCACACTGATATTATCGTCGCCGCCATTGGCATTGGCGGTGTCAATGAGCGACTCGGCGGCTTGCTGGGGAGACACGGCTTCATTCAAAATGCTCGTCATCTCATCATCGGTTATCATACCCCATAACCCGTCGCTGCACAACAGCAGGTAGCCGTTAGCGGGGATGGGTTGCAGGTAGGTTTCCACTTCCAGCGACTCCGTTTGCCCCACAGCGCGATACAGCACGTTTCGCTGCGGGTGCGACTGCGCTTCTTTGGCGGTGGCTTGTCCCAGTTCGACCAGTCGCGCCACCAGCGAATGGTCTTGCGTGATTTGCTGCAATTTGCCCTGATGGTACAGGTACGCGCGGCTGTCGCCCACATGCGCCAAATATGCCTGCCGCCCCATAACAACTGCCATCGTCAGGGTTGTGCCCCCTTCGGGGGTTTGCTGTACCACCGCATCATTTGCCAGATGAACCGCGTTTTGCAACGCTTCGGTGAGCGGTATCTGCGCCGCCGAATGCTCTTCCGACAGATACGGCAGGTAAATATGCCGAATCACATACTCGGCGGCGGTACGCGCTGCCAAATTGCTGGCGATGTCGCCTTTTTGATAGCCGCCCATACCATCGGCAACCACAAAAATGCCAAACGGGTCTTGCCCGACACTGGATTCCAAAAACGATTCAAAGGTATAAATTGAATCCTGATTCTGTTCCCGCTGCCGACCGATGTCGGTTTTTTTGCCGGTTATAAAACCGATACCCTGCCATACTGCCGGTTGTTGTGCTGCGGCTGCCCGATTTGGCGGGACGAGTGTATCGGTGGTTTGGGCTTTGCCGGTTGAAAATAGTTTTTGCCAAAAGTTCATAGGTTCTTTCTTTATGCGGGTAACGCATACAAGTTATGGTCGGTAGAGCCGATGTAAACCATCCCTTCGCCCAAAAGGGGCGAGGATGGCACCGGTCCGCCGGTTTGAAATCGCCAGCGTTCTTTACCGCTTTTCAGGTGCAGGCTGATGACTTCGCCGTTGTTTGTGCCGAAAAATATCGCGTTGTCAGAAACCGCCGGGCGCGAAACAATGTGCGACCCCGCGCGGAATTTCCAGATGGTGCGCCCGCTGGTGGCATCCAGGGCATATAAATTACCGTCCACCGAACCAAAATACACGATGCCGTCTTTGACGGTTGGGCTGGAAATGATGGCTTGGTTGGTGCGGGTTCGCCAGATTGACCAACTGGAAGTTTTGTTCAGCGCGTAAAATGTCCAGTCCTGCGAACCGAACAGAATCAAGTCTTCATAAATGGTCGGGCTGGAAATAATGCCACGGTTGGTGCGGAATTTCCATTTCATTTTGCCCGTTTGCATATTGACGGCATACAAATGCCCGTCATCACTGCCGACATACACAATTTCGGTGTCGATGATGGGCGTGGAGCGAATCGGTCCCGCCGCCTCAAACCGCCAGATGACCCGCCCGCTTTGGGCGTTGATGGCATACAGCCGGTTATCATCAGAACCGACGAATGCGTGCTCAAAATCTACCCGCACCGACGAGCGCACTTTGCCTTCGGTGGGGCACGTCCACAAAATTTTGCCGCGATGGCTGGTGACGGCGTAAATCAGCCGGTCTTCCGAACCGAAAATAACGCGGTCTTTATAGAAAAACGGTGTTGAAGCGATGCCGCCATCGGTGGCGTATTTCCACACAAACGAACCGTTTTTGGCATCGAGGGCATACACATTATTGTCATACGCGCCGATATACACCAACCCGTCGCCCATAGTGGGCGATGAGCGAATCTCGTCTTCTGCTCTAAATGCCCAAATGGCGATAACCCCGCCTTGCCCGGTGTTGATATTGGGCGCATCCCGTACCGATGGTGCGGCTTGATTGCCGATAACCGTGGTGGCGGCATTGGGGCTGACGTTTTGCCCAAAGGCGACGGTCGGTGCTTGAGAGGCGGGGCGTGTTTGCGATGTGCCATCGGTGGGGGATGGGAAGTGTGCACCGCCCGAATGTGTGAGCGATTTCAGCGCGTGCTGCAACGCGGCTTTCATCTGCGCCGCAGAGGTATATCGCTCTTTCATTTCGTAATTTAACGCCTTCATCACCACGTGTTCAGTTTGTTCGGAGATGCCGGGGTTAAATTGGCGCAGTGGCGCTTCGTGGAATGTGAATGGCGGTTCCAGTTTCGGGTCGCGTTTGGTTAAAATGTGGTGCAGTGTCGCACCGAGCGCATACACATCACCCTGTGGGCTGGCGATGCCGCGATATTGTTCCGGCGGGGAATATCCCTCTGTGCCCATCATTGTGCCTTTTTGCCCCTCTTGAAACGCTTTGGCAATACCGAAATCAATCAGCACCAGTTGTTCCGGGTTGCTGCCGGCACGCAGAATCAAGTTTGGCGGTTTCAAATCGCGGTAGACGATGGGCGTTTTGTGCTCGTGCAGAAAAGTCAAAATATCGCAAATTTGAATTCCCCAGCGCAGCACGCGGGCTTCATCCAAAAAAGCGTGAGTATCCAAATCGTTGATGATTTGCTCTAAATTTTGCCCTTCCACATATTCCATCACCAAATAACTGCGATTGCCTTCACTGAAATAATCGTAAATTTTTACAATTGCCGGATGGTTGATGCTGGCAAGGGTATTGGCTTCCCGTTCGAAATTGTAAAGTGCCGTTTTTCGCACAGTGGGGTCGGGAGTATTACTGATCATTTCTTTTATGGCGCACAACCGCTCAACTTTTGTGAAATTCAAGTCGCGGGCAAGATACACCGACCCCATACCGCCCAGCCCCAAAATCCGCATAATTTCATAGCGGTTTTGCAAGATAGCCCCTTTGGGCAAAATCTGCTCATTGGCGGCATCGTTCGTATTTAAATTTTGGAGCCGCTGGGTTTCGAGTGGCACGCAAATAGACCTTTCTTTTCGAAAAGGTTAGATTTTACACATGATATTTTCTTTGATTATACGTGCTATCTGAATTAACGTCAACTTATCTGCGTTTTTCCATAAACAGGGCTACTGCCGCCAACAGTCCAAACGCCGACAGCCACACCCCCCAGCGCACCGATTTTGGCTGAAATCGGAATGTGAGTGTGTGTGTTCCGGCGGGAACTGCTACCGCGCGGAATTGAATATCGGCGGGGATGATGGGCGCGGGCACGCCGTCGATGTCCGCCGTCCAGCCGGGATAGTCGGTGTCGGTCAGCAGCACCCAGCCCGGCGAT
The DNA here is from genome assembly GCA_027022125.1 of Anaerolineae bacterium. Taxonomy (GTDB): domain Bacteria; phylum Chloroflexota; class Anaerolineae; order 4572-78; family 4572-78; genus JANTHQ01. Next base: position 14,284 of record JALVZI010000043.1, read on the forward strand.
TCCATTTCGGCGCGGATGACCACCGTTTCCGGCTCGTACCGCACAATTTGCACGCTGTCCGTCGAGTTTTCATCCCCCGCCGATTGCACGCCCGCACCATCCCCCACTCGCACGATGGCGGCGGCGGGGTTGAATGCCGGGTCGCGCAGACGGGCAATGGCGGCATCGGTGTCGGGGACGGTTTCCAGCCTGTGAACGGCAAATGCGCGCGGCAGCACATCCAGATTTTCGTAGATTTTCACGTCGCCGCCGTGAATGACGCGATACCGTCCGGCGGTGGTCAGCAGCAGCGAACTGCCGGTTTGCAGCGCGGGCTGAATCAAACTCACCCCGCGCACGGTGACGGGCGCACCGGCGACCACCCCCACCGCAGTGATGGGGTCATCGGCGGGCAGACCGTCGAACACCATGTTGAAATCCACCCCGTATTCCGCATTTTTCCACGGCGTGCCGCCGCCCGCCACCAAATCGAACCGTTTTTCCGCGCCCGACGCGAATCGCACCACCAGTTGCGCCACTGTGCCGCTCGCACCGTCATCGGCGTGAAAAACCACCCCGATGGATGTGGCGGGAAAATCGGCGGGGATGTCTGTTGTCCACGCTTCGGGGCGGTCGGGGGTCAGCACAGCGGGGAATTGCAGGTCGTAAAAAACATCATTCAGCCACACGTCGAAAACTTTATCGGTGATGATGTGTCGCACGCCCAGCAGCGACAGCAGGCGATTTTCCGGCACGCGAGTCAGTTTTTCGCGCAGCCGTCCATCGGGGGACAGGTTATCGTCCGGCAAAAACAGTTTTTCCATATTGATGAACGATTTCAGCGGCAGCAGCCCGCCGTCATACCCGTCCACCGCGTTCAGCCCGAAGACCATCGGCAGGTTGAAAAAGAGCACCTCTTTTTCTTTGGCGGCGACGATATAATCGTACACGGCGCGGGGTGGCAGTTGGTCATCGAAAATATCGTGAATTTCCTGCAAGTCGCCGGGGTCGTAAACAATGCCCGACAGCGACAGAAAACGGTCGGTGGGCGTTTCGGCGGTTTTCAACTGCGCGATGGACGGTCGCAGGAATGAGTATGCTTCCGGCGCGGTGGGTTGGTTATAGCGCAAACTTTGCGCGGCGAAAAAGAGTTCGGCGGGGATGAGCGCCAGCGCGAGCCACTGCCGGTGCGGGCGTTTTATCTGCGCGAAACCGATGGCTGCCAGCATTGCCGCGGCAAAAGTGTACAACAGCAACCAGCGGGCGGGCACGCGGAAAAGGTCGAAACCCGGCACAAATTTGTACAGCAAAAAATACACGGGTCCCGTGAAAACGCCGAATGCCAAAAAGAGACCTGCCGCGCCGGTGAGCAGCAGCGCGCCACCGGCGATATTTTGCCTGCGCCGTAGCGACACCGCGCCCCACACCGCCAGCGCCAGCGGAATCAGACCGATATATGCCACAAATTCGCTGAACGCCTGCCCCA
>JALVZI010000044.1 GCA_027022125.1 Anaerolineae bacterium
CCGCCGGGTTGCTCGACCTGATTCGGCGCGGGAAAATCGCCGCCGGCGAGCGGATTCTTTTCTGGCACACCGGCGGTTTTCCGGCGCTTTTCGCCCCGAAATACGCGGCAAAACTCGCCGCCGAAAATCGCCAATAATTGGGGTAACCACTTTTTTGATGGCAAAAATACGCCCATATATTGTGTTTTTTCGATTTTTCAGTCCATATTTTGTTTTTTGATTTTATGAAATTGGATATTGGTCATTGGAGATTGGAGATTGGTTATTGGCGATTCGTGAAGCGTGATGCGTGAAAGGGATAGGGATAGAGATAGAGATAGTGAGAAAGTGAGCGGGTGAGAAAGTGAAACTTTGGACTTAAAACTTTGGACTTGGGACTGATTGCAACCCTGCTACCCTGCAACCTTGAACCTTGAACTTTGAACCTTGAACAACCACCCCTGCAACCTTGAACTTTGAACTTTGAACTGATAACTGACTACTGACCACTGACCACTGACTGCTACCCGACTTTGGACTTGAAACCTGAGACTGATTGCTACCCTGCAACCCTGCTACTCTGCAACCTTGTTACCCTGCAACCTTGAACTTTGAACTTTGAACTAAAAACTGACCGCTACCCTGCAACCTGACTTTGGACTTTGGACTTGAAACTTGGGACTGATTGCCACCCTGCAACCTTGAACTTTGAACTTTGAACCTTGAACAACCACCGGAGACTCCACGATGACCGTTTTCCAACCGTTGAAATTCCCCGAAAATTTTTTGTGGGGGGTGGCAACCGCCGCCCATCAAAATGAAGGGAACAACACGAACAACGATTTTTGGGCGTGGGAGCAGGCGGGGCACACGCACGACGGCACAATCAGCGGGCTGGCAACCGATTGGTGGGACGCGGGTCGCCGCCGGGCGGAGGCGGATTTCGCCCGCGCCGCCGAAATGGGGCTGAACACACTGCGGCTGTCGCTGGAATGGAGCCGTATCGAACCGGAGGAAAATCGGTGGGATGATGCCGCCATTGACCGCTACCGGCAGTTGCTGACCGAATTGCGGCGGCTGAATATCACTCCAATGGTGACGCTGCACCATTTCACCAATCCGCTGTGGCTGGCGGCGCGCGGCGGCTGGCTGGCGGATGATGTGGTGTCGCGTTTTGAGCGGTATGCGGCACACGCGGTCGCCGCGCTGGGCGATTTGGTTGACCTGTGGTGTACCATCAACGAGCCGCTGGTGTATGCCTACCTGTCGCATTTGGTGGGCGATTGGTCGCCGGGCAGGCACAGTTTTCCACAAACGTTCAAAATTGCGGCGCGAATGGCGCTGGCACACCGCGCCGCCGAGCACGCCATTCATGCGCGGCAGCCGCAGGCGCAGGTCGGGCTGGTCAAACACCAGCCGATTTTCGACCCGCTGCGCGACAATCGGCTGGACAAAATGGTTTCGGGCTGGCAGGAAATGCTTTTTAACCGGCGGATGTTCGAAGCGGTGTATGAAAATCGGCTGCGGTTTCCGCTGAATCTGTTCGCGCGGGAAATTTCCGTCGGGCGGGATGATTTTATCGGCATAAATTATTACGGGCGGCAGACGGTGAAATTCAGTTTGGGCGCGCCGTTCACGCTGTTCGGCAAATTGGTTGCGCCGCCGGGCGCGGAAATGTGGGATGCGCCGTGGGCTGACCGCGAAATTTATCCGCACGGGCTGTATCGGGTGTGCCGGCAGGCGGCAAAATACAAAAAACCGATTTTTATCACCGAAAACGGGTTCGCCGATGCCGCCGACACGCGCCGTCCGCGTTTTTTGCTGACGCATTTGGCGGCGCTGCACCGCGCCATTCAATCGGGCGCGGATGTGCGCGGCTATTACTATTGGACGTTTGTGGACAATTACGAATGGGTAGAGGGCTGGTCGACCCGTTTCGGGCTGGTTGCGCTGAACCCAGAAACGCAGGAGCGCACGCCGCGCCGCTCGGCGGAATTGTACGGCGAGATTGCCCGCGCCAACGCCATCACACCGGCAATGGTGGAGAAATTCGCGCCGGAAGCGATGGTGTCGGTGTTCGGTATGGCGGGCAATGGCGCGTGAATGGCGAAACTTCAATTTGACAAATCGGCGTATTTTGATAGAATAGTCGCCGTAAGTTGATACGCGGGCGTAGTTCAGTGGTAGAACGTCTCCTTGCCAAGGAGAAGGTCGTGAGTTCGAATCTCATCGCCCGCTCTAAAAAAACCGCTCTTTTCGAGCGGTTTTTGTTTTATGGGTATGTCTCGGGCGACCACAAGGGTCGCTCCTACATATCAGACAAATATCTGACTTAATTTTGCACTAATCGTCATCTCGTTTTACCTTATCGTGAAAACGCCGAAGCAACCTGCGTTACAGCATTGAAGATTGCTTCGGCGACACAGTATCCCATCCAATATCAACGCGTCTAATTTCGCAATACCAATGGCAGGTAAACCGTGTAAGTTACATCTGCGCCACACCAATATCCGAGACACACGCTGTCGTTGGCGCTATCAGCGGTACCGATAGCCGATTGTCCCAGCGTTATGTTGGCGGCATAGTGGGTGGAATCCATCTCGCCACCACTGCCGGTTAGGGGCACAAACCAATCCAGTTGATAGTTGGTAGAACTCATCGCCATTACCACACCGGTCATCAGCAATAAAAGACACAGCACGCCGATGACGATTGCAAAAAATTTTCCGGTCATGGCTACCCCCTATTGTAGTGTGACCAAAATTTGAATGACCCCGGTTCCGGTTGACAGTTCACCCAATGCTTTACCCAAAACCGTTCCCTGCGCCGGATTGTCGCCGGCTTTCATAGCGTGTCCGGGCACGGATGCCGTAACCAGCAAATCGCCACGATGGATGGCGCCATTTTCCGCCGAGACTTTGCATGGCACAATACCGGTAATAGCCACCGGGACACCGCCCAGTGGCTCATCTGTATCGGGTGCACCGGCTAAGACCGCCGGGTTTGTGGAATACACGCCGATAACAGCCGTGTCGAATGCCGTTGCCGATTTTTCTACCATACGGTCGGCATCGGCGCTGATGACCAGCACGTCGCCGGGTTCGTAAGTTTCTTCTGTGCCTTTGGTGGCGATTTGTTCGGCAAAATCGGCGCCGCTACTTTGCGTGCCCCCGTTAAAGTACCCTTTACCGGTGCGGTCCACTCGCCAATAACGTGTTCCCAAATAAACGGATGCGCCTACCACAAAATCACCACTTGAGTCTTTCTGCACCAAATAAAGTGTCGCATTGCCCGAGCCGGTAGAATCTGCTTCTGCTAAAATTGTATTGCCCCCACCAATATTCTTTGCCTCCACCGCCGGTCTGAGCATACCATTTGATTCAGCGTAAAGTCCGCCAAGACCGGTTGAAGCGCTTTTGAAATACCCACCGTAACCGTCGGTACTGTACCCCATAACCCCGCTAGCATTATCGTCGCGATAAGGGTTGCAAACGGAAGAACTGGCGCCGGAACAACCGAAGATAGCCGGATTATCAGTGTGGTCGTAAGAGTATGCCTGCAATCCGATAAACGTATCGCTTTTGGCAAATATACCGACGCCGTCGGTGGCATAGGCTTCGATGGCTTCGCCGGTACCACGGGCATCGGCAATAAACGCATCACTATCACCGGAACCGGTCGATTGCACTTTTAACACGACATCGGTGGTATCGCTGATGACAGCACCGGGTCTCAGCGTTATCGCATACGGTACCGGATAAATACTTTGCCGCGGTGTCATTTCACCGTCACTGCCCACTTCAATTCCTAAATAAAGTTGTTGTCCGTAAATGTCATTTTCACAAAAATTAATATAGGCATTGAATAACCCGTCTTTCACCGAAACCGAGTCTGTGTCACTGCATATTGCACTTCCACTGCTGATAGATTCATACAGCCGAAAAGTGACGCTGTAATTGCCATCCGCCAGCGGGTTGCCATTGCTATCTGTCAATCGTCCTTGAATGGGAATAGCACCGGACGTAGCGGTTGTGCTTGCTTCACCCGACACCCCATTTGTCGTCGGTTCATCTTGCGTGGTTGGACCTTGTGCCATTGCCAACCCTGCCAAAAGTGTTAATAACAATCCCAACGCTACCGCGCCGAGGAACAGTTGCATACGTTTCATAAATTCCCTCCTCGAATTGAATATATGAACTGGTTGAAACTTTTTGTGTGACTGAATTTCAGCCACGAATTTCCACAAATTTCACGGACTTTTAATGTCATTCCGGAATTTCCCGCAGGGAAATATCCGGAATCCATAGCGAAACATCGTGGATTCCCGATTTCGCGGGAATGACATCATAAAAATTACCGATGATTTTTGTAATTCTGGCACACTTTTCAAAAGTTTCATTTAGTTCTTTGTATATTTCGGGATAAGATTTTCGGTTTACAGAAATCAAAAACGTAGGGGCACGCTGCGGCGTGCCCCTATGAAGCCGAGAGAATCGGTCGGTTTTCCGGGAAATAACGCCAAAATCCGTAGGGGCGGCTCGCGAGCCGCCCCTACCTCTCAACTTTGAGCGCGGAAATAAACCTCTATTTGAGCCGTTTTTTTTGTGCGGTTTGCCATTCGGATGCAGGTTGGGTATGATGACCGTACTTTTTGAAAATGGAGCATTTCAATGACAGAAAACGATTTATCCCGCGCATTTGCGCAGGGAATGACCTTTGAAGCCTACCTGCCGACCATGCAAACCCTGCAGCGCCATATGCGCGAGCAATACGAAACACTGTTCATCACCGATGCCGCCATCGCTGAATTTGCCGCCATTGCCGCCGACCATGGCGTGAACCGCATTCTCATTCTCACCGAAGATTTTTGCCCCGATTCGGCGATGAATATCCCCATTGCCGCCCGTCTTGCCGATGCTATCCCCGCGCTGGCACTGCGCATTGTGCGCCGCGACCACTTTTGGGACATCGCCAACCGTTTCCCCGCTGCCGACGGCAACAGCCACATTCCCACCGTTATTTTTCTGACGGAAAACGGTTCGGCGGCGGGCGTTTGGCACGAACGG
>JALVZI010000045.1:0-2439 GCA_027022125.1 Anaerolineae bacterium
CTACAGCCTTTACCTCCACATTCCGCTTTGAGCAGACCGGGCGCGCGGTCAGGCAGGGTGCTGCCCAGCGAGTTGCTGCACACCAGTTCGGCGAGCCGGTCGGTGGTATGCGCGGGCGTTTGGCGCACGGGGCGCATTTCGAACAGCGTCACGGGTATGCCGCGCTCGGCAATTTGCCATGCGGCTTCGCTGCCCGCCAGCCCCCCGCCGACGATAGTTACCGGAGATTGGTGATTGGTGATTCGTCCTTTGTCATTCGTCATTTGTCATTCGCTATTCGTCATTCGCTATTCGCCCATTCACCCATTCGCAATTCGTAATTCGCTATTCGTCACTCGCCATATCCATTCGGGTTTTGCGACTGCCAGCGCCAGGCATCGCGGCACATATCGTCGAGGGTGCGGGTGGCGCGCCAGCCGAGTTCGCGCTCGGCGCGGGTGGGGTCGGCGTAACTGACAGCGACATCGCCTGGACGGCGGTCAACAATTTTGAACAGGATTTTTCTGCCCGAAGCGCGCTCAAACGCAGCGATAACTTCCAGCACGCTGTAACCGTGTCCGCGCCCCAGATTGAACGCCCGCGCGCCCGCCGGCAGATTTTCCAGCGCCTTCAAATGCCCGTCCGCCAAATCCATCACATGGATATAATCGCGCACGCCCGTGCCGTCCGGCGTGGGATAATCGTTGCCGAACACCGACAGTTCCGCCAATTTACCCACCGCCACCTGCGTGATATACGGCATCAAATTGTTGGGAATGCCGTTGGGGTCTTCGCCGATTTGCCCGCTCGGATGTGCACCGACAGGGTTGAAATAGCGCAGCAGCGCCATCTGCCAATCGGAGTCGGCGTGCGCCACATCGCGCAAAATTTCCTCAATCATCAATTTGGTGCGCCCATAAGGATTGGTCGCCGACAGCGGAAACGCTTCCCGCAGTGGCATTTCGTCATTTTCCCCGTAAACGGTGGCGGACGAACTGAAAACGAGTTTTTTCACGCCGTGCGTGCTCATCGTTTCCAGCAAAATCAGCGTGCCGGTGATGTTGTTATGATAGTATTTCAGCGGGATGGACACACTTTCGCCAACGGCTTTCAGTCCCGCAAAATGGATGACTGCCCCGATGGAGTGTTCGGCAAAAATAGAATCCAGCGCGGCGCGGTCGAGCAAATCGGCATGGTGGAATGTGACTGTTTTGCCGGTGATGGCTTCCACTCGCCGCAGCGATTCGCGGCTGCTGTTCGACAGGTTATCCACCACCACAACGGGATATCCGGCTTGCAGCAGGGTCAGCACGGTATGACTGCCGATATAGCCCGCTCCGCCGGTGACAAGGATGGTTTGGGATTTCGGGTTTCGGGTTTCGAGTTTCTGGTTTCGGGTTTCTGGTTTCATGTTCAAAGTTCAAGGTTCAGGGTTGCAAGGTTGCAGGATTGCAAGTTGGTCTCACGTCCAAAGTCCAAAGTCACGTTTCACGCATCACGATTCAGCGATTCAACGATTCAGCGAATCCCTATCTCTATCCCTATCCATTCCACGCATCACGCATCACGTTTCACGAATGACAAAGGACAAATAACCAATCTCCAATCACCAATCTCCAATCTCCGCCAGCAGAATCGCTTCCACCGCGCTGCCGGACGGAAATTCCGCTTGCCCGTCGGGCAGTACCAGCAGGGCATTTGCGCCGTGCAGCGACAGCAGCCGCGCCGAACCCTGCCCGCCGGTGTTTCGGGCGCGATATGTGCCGCTCGCCGCATCGAATGTGACCACCGCCCGCTGAAACTCCACCCGGTCGGGGCTGTGGCGGATGTCGTGTTCCAAAATAACTTGGCGGCGGGGACGCTCCAGTCGGGTGTGCCCCATCATTTTCAGCAGCGCGGGGCGCACCATATTTTCGAACCCCACCAGCGCGCTGACCGGATTGCCCGGTAGGGCGAAAAACGGCTTGCCCTGCACCACGCCGAATGTAACCGGCTTGCCCGGTTTGGCGTTCACCCGCCCGACCAAAAGCGTGCCGTGTTCGGCGATATACGGTTTGACGAAATCGCGCTGCCCCATCGAAACGCCGCCCGATGTGAGCAGCATATCCACCTGCGGCAGCGCGCGCTCGACCAGCGCCGCCAACCCGCCCGGCTCATCGCGCACCATGCCGAAATCAACCGGCTCGCCGCCCGTCTCTCGCACCACCCCCATCAGCGAAAAACGGTTCGCATCGCGGATTTTGCCGGGTGAAAGGGGCTCGTGCGGTTCCACCAACTCATCACCGGTAGACATAATGCCGACTTTCGGGCGCGGAAAAACGCGCACCGCTGTTTTGCCCAGCGTCGCCAGCAAGCCAATTTCGGGGGGATGGAGCATCGTTCCGGCGGGGAGTACCACCTGCCCCGCCGACACATCATTTCCCACCGGGCGGATGCGATGGTGATGATTGAAGATACCAT
>JALVZI010000045.1:2449-5035 GCA_027022125.1 Anaerolineae bacterium
TGGTATCTTCAATCATCACCATCGCATCCGCCCCGGCGGGAATCGGTGCGCCGGTGGTCACTCGCGCCGCTTCGCCCGCCCCGACGCGCACCGCCGCAAAATCGCCCGCCATTTGCGCCCCGACGATTTTCCGCGCGCCGGAATCGGCGGCACGCACGGCGAAACCGTCCACCGTGGCAGTGGGGTATTCCGGGATGGGAGCATCGGCGGAAACATCTTCCGCCAAAACCAGCCCGTATGCTGCGGTGAACGGCACAGTCACGGGCGGCAACGGCGAAATTTCGCGCAAGATAATGGCTTTCGCTTCCGAAACCGGCAGCATTGGATACGGTGATTCAGGCATGGAAAAATCCTTTCGAGTTACGAATAGCGAGTCACGAATAGCGAATGAAGTTTAGCATGAAACGGGAAGTTTGTCATTTGTCATTTGTCATTTGCTGACTGCTACCCCCGTGAAACGTGATGCGTGGAATGGATAGAGATAGGGATTCGCTGAATCGTTGAATCGCTGAAGCGTATTGCGTGAAACGTGATGAGTGATGCGTGAAATTTGCTACTGCATCATCCAATCTAAAAAGTAGGATTATGCCGCCTGTAATGGTTCATCTGAGAATTTTCACCACAGAGGCACAGAGACGCGGAGAATTTAAAAATTTTTGAGTTTCGGTTCAAAATTTCATCAAAAATTACGAATTCTGCTGTATAGTCGGCTCTCAAACCTTATTTTTCTCTGTTTCTCTGCGCCTCTGTGGTTTAATTTTTTCACGGGCAACAACCCGACAATTAAGGTTGGACGATGCACTACCTTGCACCTCTGCAACCTTGAACCTTGAACTCTGAACAAAAAACTAACCGACCATTCGTCATTCGCTACCCGTCATTCGTCACTCAATACACCATTTCGCCGCGCAGGAAAGCGCCGGTGCGGGGGTCGGCGGGGGTGGTGAACAGCGTTTCGGTGTCGCCAATTTCGATGATACTGCCATCGAGCATCACCGCCGTGCGGTGTGCCAGCCGCCGCGCCTGAAAAACGTTGTGCGTCACCAGCACGATGGTCACGCCCTGCTCTCGGTTCACCGTGCGGACAATCTGCTCAATCAGCGCCACATTGCCGGGGTCGAGATTGGCGGTCGGTTCGTCCAGCAGCAGCACTTCCGGGCGAATAGCGAGCGCGCGCGCCAGCGCCACCCGCTGCTGTTCGCCGCCGCTGAGCGTGCGAGCCGGGGCGTGCGCCAGCGATTCCAGCCCGACGCGCGCCAGTTCCGCCCGCACCACCGCCTGCACGTCTCGCCGTCCGCGCAATTGCAGCCCGAACGCCACATTCTCCGTCACCGAGCGGTTGAGCAGGATGGGGTGCTGGAAAACGGTCGTTACCCGCCGCCGGATGTCGAGCGGGGGCGGCGCACCGTTCAGCGAAAAATCATCCAGCACGATGGTTCCGGCGGTGGGATGTTCCAAAAAGTTCAGCAATCGCAGCAGCGTGCTTTTGCCCGCGCCGCTCGGTCCCACCAGCGCCAGAATTTCGCCGCGCCGCACATCCAGCGCGGCAATGTTCAGCACCGTGCGCCGGTTGTATGCTTTTGTCACCCCCCGCAGGGTATAGAGAATTTTGCTGTTGGACAAATCTTTTCTCGCAGAAAATGGGACACAGATGAAACGGATGAAACGGATTTTCGCAGATTTTTTTGATTTATCTGTATCTTCTTGATAGCACAATATTGTAGGGGCACGCTGCAGCGTGCCCCTACCCGACACGCTCATGCCATATTTCCGGTATTTTAAAAATTTGTTTATCCGTGAAAATCCGTCAAATCTGCGTTCATCTGTATTCAAATTCAAAATTCATTTTCGGACAAAATGACCTTCCTGCATCCACAGAATCAGGGTGTTGGTGATGAAGGTCAATCCCAGCAGAATGATACCGAGCGCCATCGCCAAATCGAAATTGCCTTTTTGCGTTTCCAGCACGATGGCGGTGGTCAGCACCCGCGTGCGCCCGGCGATATTGCCGCCGACCATCATCACCGAGCCGACTTCGGAGATAATCGCGCCGAAACCCGCCACCACCGACACAATCACCCCCGTGCGCGCCTCGCGGAGCATGGTCAGCGCGGTTTGCCATGGGGTTGCTCCCAACGCACGGATTTGCTGTTCCAAACGCGGGTCTAGCCCCATCACCGCCGCCATGGTGAACCCCGCCACCAGCGGAAACGAGATGATCACCTGCGCAACAATCATCGCTTTCAGCGTGAAAAGCCAGTGTAAATCGCCGAAAGGACCGGTGCGCGACAGCATGAGGTACACAAACAACCCGACGACGACCGGCGGCAAGCCCATCCCCGTGTACAGCAAAACCGTTACCAGCCCGCGCCCGATGAATTTTTTGAAGCCGAGCCACGCGCCGAGCGGAATGCCAATCAGCGCGCTGATAGCCAGCGACACGCCCGAAAGGTACAGCGAGCGGGCGACGATGTGATACAGCACCGGGTCAGTGTGGAAAATCAGTTCGATGGCTTGGAGAAAGCCGTTGAGAAGGTCGGACATTGGTTTCGGGTTTCAGGTTTCGAGTTTCTGGTTTTTTGTTCA
>JALVZI010000046.1 GCA_027022125.1 Anaerolineae bacterium
TCCCCCCTGTATCCCCCCTTCCCCAATTTGGGGGAGGGGGCAAACCCGCCATAGCACAATATCGAACACCTGTCAAATCTCAAACTGCGTAAGGTGAGTGAATTTGTTGAAACTTTTTGTGTGACTGAATTTCAGCCACAAATTTCCACAAATTTGACGGATTTTAAATGTCATTCTGGAGTTTCCTGCAGGGAAATGTCCGGAATCCATAGCAAAACATCGTGGATTCCCGCTTTCGTACCCGCAGGGCACAGGCGGGAATGACATTTAAAAAATTGCCGATAGTTTCTGTAACTTTGGCTCACTTTCCGAACTAAATGAAACTTTTACTTTTCTCTCTTTTTTGCATCGAATTTTCACAAATTTCATAGATTTTATGCTTAAATTTGAGAAATTCGCGTTAATTTGATGCGGAAATCCGGTCAAACAAAAAGTTTCAATAAGTTTTCCAAAAGTTTCATTTAGTTCTATATGAAATGCAGTGTCAAACTTTATGTCATTTTATGGTTTTATTTAATGCATTCAGTGCCAAACTTTATGAAATCCAACCTTATGCGTGTAGATAAAGAGTGAAACTCTGTATAACAGAATATGCAGAAGTATTGCAGAAGTTACGGCTCGGTGGGGAAGAAAAGTTCCCGCCAGTGGTTGAGCGGGGTATCGGGGGGGGGATTTTCACCCGGCGCGGCGATACTTTCGCCGGTGGTGGCGATGGCGCCGGCTTTCGGCGGGGCGATGATAACCACCACTTTTTCACCAGGGCGGCTCCAGCGCAATTCCCGCCGCGCAATTTGTTCCACATACGCATCGGTTTGCACTTCCTGATAGCGTTCCACTAACTGAGAATGTTCATGCTGTAATGCGGTGTATTCCGCCTGCAACCGCGCTTTTTGTTGCTGCACACGGTAACTTCGCGCCGCCCGCCGCGTGAATCCCAGCAGCATAAATAACGCCAAACTCGCCGCCACAACGATGATGAATTGCGTTACCGGAAAATCGAGTTTCTTTTTTCTGCGGGTTGCTGCTGCCATAAGTGCTCACACGATGGAAGTTACCATAACTACTTTACAATAATACCTGAAAATGAGCAAACCGTCAACCTGCGATGGTTAATTTTGTGTGACCATAGTACTATTGGAGAAAATGCGTGACTCACAATATCGCCTATTTTATCACCCCGCACGGATTTGGACACGCCGCACGCGCATCGGCGCTGATGGCGGCACTGCTGAAAATTGATGATTCGCTGCGGTTCCATCTGTACACCACCGTGCCGCAGTGGTTTTTTGACCATACGCTGGCGGGGCATTTTGAGTATCATTTTTATGAAACGGATGTCGGGGTGGTGCAAACCAATGCTCTCGCCGAAGATTTGGCGGCGACCGTCCGCAAACTCGATGAGATACTCCCTTTTTGCACCGATTGTATCGGCACGCTGATGCACGGGATGCGTCAGAATCGGGTGGAATTGGTGCTGTGCGACATCGCGCCGATGGGGATTGCAGTGGCGCAAGCGTTGGGATTGCCGTCGGTGCTGGTGGAAAATTTTACATGGGATTGGATTTATGCCGGATATGTCGAACAGACGCCGGAATTGGCGCGGCACATTTCGTATCTGAAAAAAGTTTTCGCCGCCGCCGATTATCTCATCCAAACCGAACCACTGTGCGACCCGCGCGCCGCCGACCTCACCGTGCCGCCGATGAGCCGCGCGCCGCAAAAATCGCGCGCTGAAACCCGCTCGGCGTTGGGCATTGCCGCCGATGCGCCCGCCGTGCTGCTGACGATGGGCGGCATTCGCTGGGATTACACTTTTTTGCGGCAACTTTTCGCGCTGCCGGATGTTCATTTCATCATTCCCGGCGCGGTCGAGACCGGGCTGGAAAAGCGAGACAATCTTGTACTTTTGCCCCATTCCTCGCCATTTTTTCACCCCGATTTGATTGCCGCCGCCGATGCGGTGGTGGGCAAAGTGGGGTACAGCACGCTGGCAGAGGTGTATCACGCCGGCGTACCGTATGGATATGTGACGCGCAGCAATTTCGCCGAATCGGCGGTGCTGGAAAATTTTGTCGTGCGACATATGGCGGGGTTGCCCATCGCCCCCGCCGAGTTTGAGTCGGGAGAATGGGTGGCAAAAGTCCCCGAATTGCTGGCGCTGCCGCGTCGGAAGCACACCCAACCCAACGGCGCGGACATCGCCGCAGCGTGGATTATGGAGGAGATTGGAGGTTAGAGATTGGTTAATGGAATCACCAATCAACCAATCCCCAAAAATTACCGCTTGACAAAACGCCGTCACTGTGATAAAGTTTCTCCAATCGAAACCGAAAGACTGCGAACGGGAAGAGTAGCGTTTGAAGCGGCGTTCAGAGAGCCGGTGGTCGGTGTGAATCCGGCACGTGCGCCAAGCGTGAATGGACCCGGGAGTTTTGCCCCGAAAGCGAATGCCAGTAGGCGGCAACGGCGACTCCACCGTTATCCGGGAGCTGGGTATTAATGCAGAGATGCAGCGTACCTGAATGAGTGAGACTGGCGAACCCTGTGTGTCATCACGCGGGGATTTTTATTTTTGCCGGTTTAAATTGGGTGGCACCGCGAGACACGCTCTCGTCCCTTTGGGGATGGGGGCGTGTTTGTTTTTTTGTCATTTGTCATTCGTGAAACGTGATGAGTGATGTGTGAAACGTGATGTGTGATGCGTGACTTTGGACATTGGACTTGAAACTTTGGACTTGAAACTGAATGCAACCCTGCAACTCTGCAACTCTGCTACCCTGCAACCTTGAAACCAGAAACCCGAAACCAGAACTATGAAACCAACCCTATCCGAATTTGAAAAACTGGCGGAACGGGGGAATCTCATCCCCGTGTACCGCGAATTGCCCGCCGATTTGGACACGCCGGTGAGCATTTATCTGAAATTGCAGGATGACGGCGCGGGCTTTCTGCTGGAATCCATCACCGGCGGCGAACACGTTTCGCGCTATTCGTTCATCGGCGTGCGCCCGTGTGCGCTGATGATTGCCCGCGACGACGCGGTGTATATCGGCAGTAACGGCTATGGCAGAACCATCCCGCTGGAAAACGGAAAGACCCCGCTCGATGTGCTGAAAGCCGAAATGGCGAATTTCCAGCCCGTGCGATTGCCCGACCTGCCCCGATTCATCGGCGGGGCGGTGGGATTTTTGGGATATGATGCTGTCCGCCGTTTTGAACGTCTGCCCGATGACACCGCCGATGACCTGCACCTGCCCGAAGCGGCGTTTATGCTGGCGGACACGCTGGTGGTGTACGACCACGCCTGGCAGCGATTACTGGTTATCGCCAACGCGCACATTTCCGCCGACACCGACCCGCGCACGGCATACCGGCGGGCGTCGGCGCGGGTGGATGAAATTGTCGCCCGGCTGAATGCCCCCATTCCCGACCCGCCGACCGCGCAAAGCGAAAACGGCTACCCGACCGAGTTTGTCTCGAATGTGACCCAATCGGAATATGAAAACCGCGTGCGCCGCGCCAAAGAATACATCCGCGCCGGCGACATCTTTCAGGTTGTCCCCTCCCAGCGGTTGAGCAAACGCACGCCCGCGCATCCTTTCGCCATTTATCGCCATCTGCGCCGCATCAATCCCTCGCCGTATATGGTTTTTCTGCGATTGCCTGGCGGCGTGAGCGCGCCGCCGCTGCACGTCATTTCTGCCAGCCCGGAATTGCACGTCCGGCTGGAAAATGGCATGGCGGAATTGCGACCCATCGCCGGAACGCGCTGGCGCGGCGACTCGGCGGCGGAGGACGCGCAACTTGCGGCGGAACTGCTGGCGGATGAAAAGGAACGCGCCGAACATGTTATGCTGGTTGATTTGGGGCGCAACGATTTGGGGCGCGTTTGTCTGCCGGGCACGGTGCAGGTGAAAGAGATGATGGTGGTGGAAAAATACTCACACGTCATGCACATCGTTTCGGATGTGCAGGGGAAAATCGCGCCGGAACACGATGCGTTCAGTCTGCTGCGCGCCACATTTCCGGCGGGAACCGTCACCGGCGCGCCGAAAATCCGCGCGATGGAAATCATCGAAGAGTTGGAGACGAGCAAACGCGGACTGTATGCGGGCGTCATCGGTTACATTGGTTACGATGGCACGATGGATACTTGCATTGCCCTGCGGACGATGGTCATGCAGGGGGACACGGTTCACATTCAGGCGGGCGGCGGCGTGGTTGCCGACAGCGACCCGACATACGAATTTAACGAAAGTATGAACAAAGCCCGCGCGCTCGCGCTGGCGGTGAGAGAAGCGGAAAAAGCCATTAGCCGTGATGCGTGAAAACGTGATGCGTGAAAATCACTCATCACGTTTCACTCGTCACTCATCACAAAGGACGAATGACAAATGACAAATCCGCATGTATTGGTGATAGATAATTACGATTCATTCACCTACAATTTGGTGCAATATCTGGGCGAGTTGGGCGCGCAGGTGACGGTTTTTCGGCACGATGAGATTTCGCCGGATGAGATTGCCGCCATCGCCCCGACGCACATCCTTATTTCGCCAGGACCCGGCGACCCCGACGACGCCGGCATTTCGCTGACGGTCATCGAGCGGTTTCACCGCGAGATTCCCATTTTGGGCGTCTGTCTCGGTCATCAGTGCATCGGGCAGGCATTCGGCGGAAAAATCGAGCGGGCAAAATCGCTGATGCACGGCAAAACATCGCACATCCAGCACGATGGGCGCGGTGTTTTCCGCGGCATCCCGCAGGATTTTACCGCCACGCGCTATCATTCGCTGGTGGTGGCGGATGATTTGCCCGACTGTCTGGAAATTACCGCCCGCACCCCCGACGGGGAAATGATGGGCATTCGACACAAAGAATTTCCGGTGGAAGGGGTGCAATTCCACCCCGAATCTATTTTGACCGAACATGGTCACAAACTTTTGCAGAATTTTTTGGAGGCGAAAATGGATGGTTCAAAGTTCAAAGTTCAAAGTTCGAAGTTGCAGGATGGCAAGGCTTCACCC
>JALVZI010000047.1 GCA_027022125.1 Anaerolineae bacterium
AAAGGAAATAGTATTCGCGTAAATACCTGAACGTATCCGGCGCCCAAATCATGCGCCGCTTCTATAAATGAAAAATTAAATTTTTCGATAGAAGCATACAGTGGCAACACCATAAACGGCAGAGAACCATACACCAGCCCGATGATAACAGCCAATGGTGTGTTTATAAGCGGGATTCGCCCGAAACCAAAACTTGATAAGATGACATTGATTAAGCCGTTATTGTTAAGAATAAACTTCCATGCATATGTTCGCACCAAAAAATTCGTCCAAAACGGAACAATGACCATAAAAAGCAATATGTTGCGCGTGGATGATTTTTGCTGGGCAATGTAAAAAGCCAGCGGATATCCAATCAGCAGGCAAATAGCCATTGTTAGAATACCCCACCAGAAGGTACGCATAAAAATAACAATAAAATTGTTGATGAAGAGCGAATCGGGATTGTAACTAAAAAGTTTTTCGTAAGCCGCCAAATTAAGTTTCCATATCACCCCGCCGCCAACTTGGCGCGTCAGAAAGCTGTAGACGATGATGAGAATTGACGGCACCACATAGAGTAAGTTAATCCATAAAGCACCGGGCAATATAAGTATGCCCAAAACCAGTTTTTTCCGTCGATCCATGTCAACCTCTGCTAAATCAAGATGATAACATTTGCCCCGCTTTTTTCTGCCAACTTAGGTATACCGTATCATTTACATCCAATCGGGCAATCGAGTCGTCTACCGCCATATTTTGGTGGCGAATCCGTATTTTGGAGCCATCTTGCAACCTTGCCGTGAAATGGGTATCGGTGCCAATCCACGCTTTTTCAACAATTACAGCCGACACAACGTTTCTTTGGTCTGTAGCCTTCACTTCATTCGCGTGAATCGTAATTTTTTCCGGGCGGATGATGACGCTACTCTTTTCACCAACAACCGTTTCAGGAGCACGCATAGCCTGAATTTCTATTTTATCGCCAACCAATACCGTTGCCATTTCCCCATCAAGGTGCGTCACTTTGCAGTCGAGGAAGTTAATCTCCCCGATAAAATCCGCCACATAACGGTTGACCGGTCGGTGATAAATTTCCGGGGGAGAACCAATTTGAGCCACTTTGCCGCTATCCATAACGGCAATGACATCGCTCATAAACAAAGCCTCTTCTTGGTCATGCGTCACAAAAATGAAGGTGATACCCAGCCGACGTTGTAATTCTTTGAGTTCAAAACGCATCGCCTGACGCAATTTTAAGTCCAGGGCACTGAGCGGCTCATCCAAAAGAAGCACATCGGGGCGCTTGACAATGGCTCGAGCCAGCGCAACACGCTGCTGCTGACCACCGGAAAGTTGAGCGGGACGGCGCTGTGCCATTTGGGGCAAGTGAACCATTTCCAGTACCTCGTCAACCCGTTTCTGAATCTCAGACTTGGACATTTTTTCCATCTCCAGCCCAAAGGCAACGTTTTGAGCCACAGTCATATGCGGAAAAAGCGCATAATCTTGGAAAATGGTATTAACATTACGCTTAAACGGGGGCAGGTGACCCACCGGCTTGCCCCTGAGATAAATTTCGCCTGCGGTGGGCAACTCGAAACCGGCAATCATTCGGAGCGTGGTTGTTTTACCGCAACCACTAGGACCAAGCAGCGAGAAAAACTGCCCTTCGCCTATCTGCAATGATACATCATTCACAGCCAAAAAATCGCCAAATTGCTTGCTAACATTTTTCAGTTCAACGCTAATTTCTGACATTTACAAATCTTCTCCTAAATTTCCGATGAGATTTGGAACCTAGATTTGATGTTGTAATTGTCTTCACGGTAGATAGCCCAAAACCAGATCGCCGGGTATTTGTGCCCATCTTTTTCAGTGTAAGTCAAACGGTCTACAAAAAAGGCGGTTACGCCGGCACAGGTTTGTAACAACTTGGCTTGCTTGGCTGTCAGGCGACCAACTTCAACAGTATGAACCATTCGGACTAAAGATATTTGGCATTTGTAAGTCAACAACCGGTGAATAGAGGTGGCTTGCAGGTTCTCATCCAATAGCTGATGGCAAAGTGAATAAGCCATATTTCGCTTTTCATAGGCTACCGGCTGACCATCAGCCAATCGCAAACGAACAATGTGAATAACCGGCTCGCCGATAGCCAGTTTCAGACGCTCGGCTACTTCCGGTGTCGCCGGAATGACTTCGGTGGTTAAAACTTTAGTAGAAGGCTGACGGTTTTGGCGGCGCATATCCTCATCAAAACTGGTCAGGGTAAAAAGCGTATTACGCGGCTGGGGCGAGCTGACAAATGTGCCTCGACCATGTTCGCGCCGAATCAAACCTTCTTCAATTAGCGTGCGAATTGCTTCGCGAACAGTGCCCCGGCTAACATGATGTGTTTTGCTCAACGATTCCTCGCTGGGCAACTGGTCATCGGGCTTTAATTTCCCAGAGATGATATCGTCTCGTAGAATCTTTGCAAGCCGGTAATATTTTGGCAGTGGGTTTACATTCAGCATCAGTGCTTTGGGGGGCTATATACATCTATACGTCTATACGTCCATACGTCTACATATTGTAGGCTATCGCAGTTTTGGCTCTTTGTCAAATCTTGGAAAGGTAGCAAAGTTACAAGGTGGCAGATTTGCAGATTTTGCCATCTTGCCACCCTGCCCCTGCTATTCTCCGCGCAAAAGCGGCGTGTACAATTTGGTGGTGTAATCGCGCAACATGCGGGTCATACTGAATTGCGGCGCGACCGTTTTGATTGATTCGCGCATCATCGCCACCCAACCTTCGGGAATACCGACTTCGTTGCGGTTGTAAAACAGCGGTACAACCTCTTTTTCCAACAATTCATACAAATAGTTGGCGTCGCGGTGGTCTTCCGATTCCTCTTCGCCGCCGATAACCCAGCCGTTTTTGCCATTATATGCCTCGGGCCACCAGCCATCGCTGATGCTCAAATTCGGAATACCGTTCAGCCCGGCTTTTTGCCCGCTGGTTCCGCTGGCTTCGTGCGGGCGGCGCGGCGTGTTCAGCCACACATCCACACCGGAAACCAGATACCGCGCCACATTGATGTCGTAATCTTCCACAAAAATGATGTGCCCGGCAAGCCCGGCTTCAAACGACCGCTGATAAACTTCGCGGATGAAGTTTTTGCCCGGTTCATCGCGGGGGTGTGCCTTTCCGGCAAAAATAATCTGCACGGGACGCCCCGGCGTGTGAATGATGCGTTTCAGCCGTTCCACATCGGTGAACAGCAGGGTGGCGCGCTTGTAGGTGGCAAATCGGCGGGCAAAACCGATGGTGAGCGCATTATCGTTCAGCAGTTGGAAAGTGGCATCGAGTTGACTCTGGTCTGCCCCCAGCCGAGCCAGTCGCGCGCGGGTGCGCATCCGCACAAAATTGAGCATTTTTGCCCGCAAACGATTGCGCAATTCCCACAATTCCGCGTCCGAAAGTTGGTCAATCGCCTGCCACATTTCGGTATCGTTGATATTCAGCACCCAATTTTTGCCCATCAGCGCATCGAATTTCGCTTTCAGTTCCGGCGCGAGCCAACTTTCGGTGTGCACGCCGTTGGTCACATGGGTGATGGGGCAATCTTCGGCAGTATGGTCGGGCCACAACCAGTGCCACATTTGCCGCGAAACCTCGCCGTGCAGTTTGCTGACGCCGTTCCGTTTGCCGGAATAGCGCAAGCCGAGCACGGTCATACTGAATGTGGGACCCCAACTCTGGTCGTGCCGCGCCATTTCCAAAAATTGGTCTTTGGAAATGCCCATCTCGTCCCAGAAACCGGCAAAAAATTTCTCCATCATCGGGAAGGGGAAGGCATCGTGTCCGGCGGGAACGGGGGTATGGGTGGTGAACACCGATGATTTTTTGACCAGTTCCACCGCATCTTCAAACGATTTTCCCGCTTCCACAAATTCGCGGATGCGTTCCAGCACCAAAAATGCGGAATGCCCTTCGTTCATGTGGAAGATGTCGGGCATGTGCCCCAATTTTCGCAGGGCGCGCACGCCGCCAATGCCGAGCACCATTTCCTGTGCCAGCCGCATTTCCTGATCGCCGCCGTACAGCCGCGCCGAAAGTTCGCGGTCGGCGGGGGCGTTGGGGTGGATGTCGGTATCCATCAAAAAGAGGGGAACATTCCCCACCTGAATGCGCCACACTTTGGCATACACCGTCCGTCCGGGCAAATCTACCGCCACCACCACCTCTTTCCCTTTGGCATCGAACGCGGGCAGCGCCGGCACTTCCGTGAATCGCACTTTTTGGTAGATGGCTTCCTGCGTGCCATCGGCGGTGATAACCTGCTTGAAATATCCCTGCGGATACAAAAACCCGACACCCAACAGCGGCAAGCCCAAATCGCTGGCTTCTTTGGTGTGGTCACCGGAGAGAATGCCCAGCCCGCCGGAATAAATGGGCAGGCTTTCGTGCAAACCGAATTCCGCGGAAAAATAAGCGATGGTCTTGCCCGCCAAATCGCCGTATTGCCGCGCGTACCATGTTTTATCGAAAACCTGATAGGCATCGAAATCTGCCAGCACGGCATGGTATGCCCGCAAAAAATCGGCATCTTTGGCGGCAGCATCCAATGCCGACTGCCGCACTTCGCGCAGAAATTTTACGGGGTTGTGATAAACTTCTTCCCACAAATCGTCATCTATTTTTTGGTACAGCGCACACGCTTCGGGATGCCAGCTCCACCACAAATTGTAAGCCAGTTCCAGCAAACGTTGAATGCGCTGCGGTATCGGGGTGAACCCCGCCGCCAGTTGAATAGTGGTATCCATGAAACCTCCGGTTGGATTAAACGAACAATGAATAATGGCTGCGTGATGCGTAATGCGTGATTTTTTGCCGGTGAAAAGTTGTGCCGTGAATCGACGATAATGGAACACAGATTGTACGGATGACACGGATTTTCACTGATTTTTCTGTTTGAACTAAATGAAACTTTTGAAAAGTGTG
>JALVZI010000048.1 GCA_027022125.1 Anaerolineae bacterium
ATCCCCCCTCCCCCAAATTGGGGGAGGGGGCAAATCCGCTATGACACAATATGGAATGCTTGTCAAATCTCGAACTGCGTAAGGTGAGCATTTAAAATCCGTGAAATTTGTGGAAATTCGTGGCTGAAATTCAGTCATACAAAAAGTTTCAACCAGTTCTATATCTATCTCTATCCCTATCGCGCATCACACCATAAAAATCATCGCCACACCGCCGAGGGCAATCACCGTGCCGAACACCGCCCGGAAACCGACTCTATCGTGCAGAAAAAAGTGGGCAATGGGCAGAATCAGCACCGGCGCGAGCGCCATCAGCGTGCTGGCAATGCCCACCGGTGCGAGATGCACTGCCACCAGCGACAGCCACACGCCGATGAACGGTCCCACCGCGCTGCCGCCCACAACCGCCAACAGCGCTTTTCGGTTTTTGAGCAGAATCGCCGTGCGGCGCAGATTGCCGCGCAGCGCCGTAACCGCCCAAATAACGATGACTGCCACCACCATTCGGATGAGCACGCCGGACAGCACCGGAAAATCGCCCGCCAAGCCCTGTTTGGCGGCAATCAATCCAAACGATTGCCCGAATGCGCCCCCCAGCCCCGCCAGAATGCCCAGCAGACGGTGGCGCGGGTCGGTGATGGTGTGCGGGTCATCCTGTCTCGGCGATTCCAGCACCACCCACGCAATACCGCTGACGGTGATGCCAATTGCCACCAATTGCCACAAACCCAGCGTTTCGCCGAGAAAAACCCACGCCAAAAAGGTGCTGATAACCGGCACCAGCGCCATCAGCAGCATTGAAATGCGCGGACCAACCATCACAAATGCCTGAAAAAGAAAGGCGTCGCCGATAACCAGCCCGATGATACCGGACAATCCGAGCCAAAAATAGCGTTCCGGTTCCACCCCCACGGGGAAAATCGTTCCCAGCGTGAGCAGATGCGTCAGCGACAGAAAAACCACCGCCAGCAGCAACCGGCTGCGGTTAACGATGGTCGAGCCGACCTCTCGCCCGCCGATGGTGAAAAAAATGGACGTGAACGTCCACATCAATGAAGTTGCCAGCGCTGCCAATTCACCCATAAAAGCATCAATCTCCGATAGCCAGTCTCCGATAACCAACCTCCGGTCATCCGGCGCATTCTATCACACATTCAATGGGGTGTCCACTTGTAAACGCGGCAAAAATAGGGTAGTATTGAAAGTGTATCATTGTTTAAAATAGCATCGCATTTATAGGGCGGTTATGAGTAACAATCTCAATTTAATGACCATTAAACAAGCAAGCCAATGGGCTAGCGGATATTTGAAAAAGAATGTCACCCCATCGAACATTTCTTACCTGATTAACTATGGTCGCATTCGGAAATTCAATTTAAAAGGGGATACACGTGTTGCCCAAGAAGATTTGGTGGCATATTATCAATCTTTTCTGCAAACCAGAGAAGCCGATTGGCGCAATCGGTTGGGCGAGGATTTAAATTGGGCGCTTTCATTCGAGCAATATAAAGAAAAAGAAACCACCAAACACGTTCATCGCTTGCACCCATATAAAGGAAAATTCATTCCGCAACTGGTTGAGTATTTTTTGGATACCCACACCGATGATTTCAAAAAAGAGGTCTATTTCCAGCCCGGCGATATAGTGCTCGACCCCTTTTGCGGCAGTGGCACAACGCTGGTTCAAGCCAACGAACTGGGCATTCACGCTATCGGCGTTGATGTTTCTGCGTTTAATGCGTTCATCGGAAATGCGAAAATCGGGTCATACGACCTGCTGAAAGCGCAGATGGCGGTTAATCGCATTACCCAAAAGTTGCAAACTTTTATCAGCGAAACGAATATCGCTGCATTTGAAGATGAACTCGCCGCTGAACTGCTGGCATTCAATACCAAATTTTTCCCGTCGCCGGAATATAAATTCAAAGTGCGGCACAAAGAAATTGACGGCAAACGTTACGGCGCAGAAAAAGAGAAAATGTTTCTGCCCACATTTGAGCGACTGGTAAAAAAATACAACATAAAAATAAAACAGGATGACTTGCAAACTTTTCTGGGCAAATGGTATTTGGCAACCACCCGCCGCGAAATAGATTTTTTGCACGCATTAATAGCCGAAATTACCGACCCCGCCACCAAAACATTGCTCTCAATCATCTTGAGCCGCACCGTTCGCTCGTGCAGAGCCACCACCCACGCCGATTTGGGCACGCTGAAAGAGCCGGTTCACACCACATACTATTGTCACAAACACGGCAAAATCTGCAAACCGTTATTTTCCACCCTGCACTGGTGGAAACGATACAGCAACGATACCATCAAACGTGTGCAAACGTTTCAGCAATTGCGCACAGACACCCAACAAATTTGTTTGGTCGGCGATGCCAGAAATATCGCCATTACCGATGTTTTGAGCCAACAGAACCCCGCATTGGCGCAGTTGGTCAATCGCCAAAAAATTAGGGGGATATTTTCCAGTCCCCCGTATGTCGGACTCATCAACTATCACGAGCAGCACGCCTACGCCTATGAGTTGTTCGGTTTTCCCCGCAATGATGACCACGAAATCGGACCGCTTTTTCGGGGGCAGGGCAAAGAAGCCCGACAATCGTATGTGCAGGGAATTGCCGCCGTACTGCGCCACACCAAACAATTTTTGGCAGACGATTATCACGTTTTTTTGGTGGCAAACGATAAATTTAATCTGTATCCGTTGATTGCCGAGCAAGCCGGTATGAAAATCGTCAATCGTTTTAAACGCCCGGTACTGAATCGCACTGAAAAGGATAAAAACGCTTACGCCGAAATCATTTTCCATTTGAAAGAAGCCTGATATGCCGCTGAGCGCCGCCCAAAAAACCGCCATCGAAACAACCATCAAAGAAAGCATCCGCGCCAAGTTAAAAAATTATACCCCCGAAACCAAAGTAATGCCGTTCCATTACCGGCTGCTGGGCAAAGACCGGATGGCGCTCTATTCTTTCATTCAATCGCTGAACACAACTTTCGGCGTCAGTATTTTCGAGCCGGTTGCGGTAACACTGGCACAAAACAATTTTAAAATTGTGAAACGGCAAGTAAAACCACACAACCAAATCAGCGAAGAAGCGCACCGCGCCATTCAGCATATCGTTGATAATTTAGCCACCACCGAAGCCCAACCCAATAAATCCGCAGAGACAGAAACGCTGCGCCGCGTTTGTCGCACCGGAAAAATGAACACTGTCAAACTGACAAAAGTGGATGTTTGGTTGGAAAAAGAGACGGGTGAACTTTTTTTGCTCGACCTGAAAACCGTCAAACCAAACAAGGGCGATTTCGAGAAATTTAAGCGAATGTTGCTGGAATGGACGGCGGCGGAGCTCGCACGCAACCCCAGCGCAAATGTCCACGCCATCATCGCCATTCCATACAACCCCTATGCGCCCAAACCATATCGCCGCTGGACGATGAAAGGAATGCTCGATATAAAACACGAATTGTTGGTGGGTGAAGAATTGTGGGATTTCATCGGCGGAGAAGGTGCATATAATGACCTGCTGGGGTGTTTCGAGCGCGCCGGTATCGAGATGCGGTCTGAAATTGATGCTTATTTTTCAAAATTTAAATGAATGCACATCGCGCCAACCCAAAACCCGTGAAACCCGAATCCCCCACCCCGAAACAAAATAGCCCGCTGCAGCGACAGATGACCATCACCCTGAGTGTGGTGATTGTGAGCCTGTTGCTGCTGGTTGGTGTGCCGATGGTGCTCATCAGCGTGCAGATTCAGCGGCGGGAGGCGAATCTGGCACAGCAAGCCACCGCCGACCGGCTGGCGCAGTCGCTGAGTGATTTGGTTGCCGCCGTGCAAACGGGACAATCCACCCTGCCCCCTTCCATCCAATCCGACCCGCGCATTGCGGTGGTGGCGGCGCAAATTACCGCCGATTTGGACACGCTGGTTTCAGAAACCCGCCGCCATATTGACCAAACCGGCACAGACACCGCCGCGCTGCTGAATGCGCCGCACGTGCTGGGGGTGATGACGTTTTCCGCCGATGGCACACTGATTGCCAACCGTTGGCAGGGCGCGCCGCGTCTTTCGCCGCAAAAATTCACCCAAAGCGAAACATTCGATGTGGCGCGGCAGGGCACGCCCGCCGCCACGCTGATGTTCGCCGCAGATGACGGTACGCCGCTGCTGGTTATCGCCACCGGCGGCGCGGAAAATTCGGTGCAGGCAACGGTAGCAGATGCCACAGCCGCGTGGCAGCCGCTGGCATCGCTGGCGGTGGGAGCCAGCGGCTATCTGTATCTCATCAATCGCCGGGGCGAACCGGTCATCGCCCCACCCGCAGAAAATCCGCCCGATATGGCTGCCGTTCAATCTGCCATTGCCCGCAAAACAGCATATCGCGGCTGGCGCGGCGAAACGGTGGTGGGACACACAGCGGCAATCAAAAATACGCCGTGGCAGGTGGTCATCGAATTGCCGCAGGCGGAAGCAAACGCCGGATTGCGCTCGCTGCTCATCATTTTGGGGGCGATTCTGCTGTTTGCGCTGGCGCTGGCAATCACCACCGCCCGCATTTTCAGCAGATGGATTCTGCAGCCGATAAAAGTGCTGCACGCCAGCGCAGAGCGCATCAGCCGCGGCGATTTGTCGCACCGCATTTCGCTGGAACGGGATGACGAACTCGGTTTTCTGGCATCGGCGTTCAACCAGATGGTCGCCACGCTGGAAAAAACGATTGACGATTTGCGCACCGTTTCGCGGCGATTGCTATCGGCGGAAGAGGCGGAGCGGCGGCGCATCGCGCACGAAATTCACGATGAGTTGGGGCAAACGCTCACCGCGCTGCGTTTCAGCCTGTCGATGGTGGCGAAAAACAGTCCGCAATCTGCCAGTTTGCAAGCGGTGCAGGATATGGCGGCGGAAGCGCAGGAAAAAGCGCGCACGCTGTCGCACGAATTGCGCCCGGCGATGCTGGATGACATCGGGCTGGTTGCCACACTGGAATGGT
>JALVZI010000049.1:0-4522 GCA_027022125.1 Anaerolineae bacterium
GGTTAGGGGGAGGGGGCAAATCCGCCATAACACAATATAGAATGCTTGTCAAATCTCAAACTGCGTAAGGTGAGTTAAAAATCATCGGGGAAAACAAAAAACCGCCTGATTTCTCAGACGGTTTTGGGGGTCGAAAAATGGAATGCTAGCGCAAACCGGGTATCAAATGCACGGTGACGGTTCCCTGCGCCAAATCTATATCGCGGATGACTTCGTGGGTGGCGGGCAACAGCAATTCGCCATCGTCGGTGGCAACCACATATACATCGTTGGCGCCGGTTTCCAGCACATACGACAGACTGCCCAGCGGTTCGCCGGTATCGGTGACCACCGCCAGCCCTTCGAGTTGGTAATGGTAAAACACATCCGCATCGAGTTCGGTGGCATCTTCGCGGGGGATTTGCAGGTATTGCCCGCGAAGTTTCTCGGCGGCATTCCGGTCGGTGCACGACTCAAAACGGATGAGCACGTGCTCTTTGTGCCAGCGCACCGATTCCACCGCCACCAACCGCGCCGAGCGGGCATCGCCGAGATAAACACTTTCCATCTCGTCGAATCGTTCCGGGAACTCGGTTATCACCTTCACCGAAACTTCGCCGCGCACGCCGTGCGGTTTGACGATGCGCCCGATAACCAGAAAATCGGGGGCGGCGGCTTCGGTTGGATGGTCAGTGGTCACTCACCAATCTCCAGCGTCACGTGTTCGTTGTTCCGCATGGCGGCAACACGCAGCAGCGTGCGCATCGCATTTGCCATTCGCCCGTGCTTGCCGATGACGCGCCCCATATCTTCGGGAGCAACTTCCAGCGTGTAAATCCACTGCCGCCCATAACGTTCCACATCAACGGCAACTTCTTCGGGATGTTCCACAATAGATTTGGCGATATACTCCACCAATGTTTTACTTTTTGACATATTTCACCTTTCGCGGGTGAAGTTAGTTACGCAGTCGAGAATTTGACAGATGTCACTTGAAGCAAGCAGCACGGAGCAAGAAGTATGGGATGTTGGCAATGAGCAAATAACCGAATCTCCAATTAACCAATCACCAATCAACCACCGGTTCAATCTTAATCCGCGATAGCGCCATATTGAACACTTGTCAAATCTCAAATTGCGTAAGGTGCGTTAAACTACGCGGCGGCTTCCGCTTCGGCGGCAGGTTCTTCCGCAACCGGCGCTTCGGCTTCGGGTTTCTTCCCGGAACTGTCCAGAATACCTTTGCTGATGAGAATTCGTTTCAGCGAATCGGTCAGTTGCGCACCCTGAGACATCCAGTGGAAGAGACGCTCTTCGTTCACCACCACCGTTGGGGGGTCGTGACGGGGGTTATAATGCCCCAAAATTTCCAAAAAGCGACCGTCTCGCGGCGCACGCGACGGCGCAACCACAATGCGGAAACTGGCGCGTTTTTTCGTTCCGGTACGGCGAAGTCTAATTTTTACCATAACTCTTTCTACTCCATCTGTTTCTGTGATTGATATTTTTTTCAAGAGTGAAGAGCCGGAGGCGAGAGAAAGTCTCCTGCTCCATACTCCCTGCTTCTTACTTTTACTACCCGCCAAACATATTGAGGAAGCCCCGCCGTTTGCCGGGGTCTCGCAATTGACGCATCATTTTCTGCATCTCACGGAATTGCTTCAAAAGTTGATTCACGTCTTGCACGGTTGTGCCGCTGCCGCGCGCGATACGGCGCTTGCGGCTGGCGTTCAAAATTTTCGGGCGGCGGCGTTCCTGCATAGTCATTGAATTGATGATGGCTTCGGTGACTCGCAGTTGCGTGTCGGCAACTTCTTCCGGAATTTGTTTTGCCAGTTGTCCCATCCCCGGAATCATATCCAGCATTTTGGTGATGGAACCCATCTTTTTCACTTGCTGTAACTGTTTCAAAAAATCATCCAGATTGAAAGTGCCGTCCATCAATTTTTCGGCGGCTTCGGCGGCGGCTTCTTCATCGATATGCGCTTCCGCCTGCTCAATCAGCGTGAGCATATCGCCCATACCAAGAATGCGCCCCGCCATCCGGTCGGGATAGAAAACTTCCAACTCGTTGAGTTTCTCGCCCGTGCCGAGAAACTTGATGGGCACACCGGTCACCGCGCGCACCGAAATTGCCGCCCCGCCGCGCGCATCGCCATCGATTTTGGTTAAAATCAAGCCGGTGATACCCACCTGCTTGTTGAACCCATCGGCAACTTTTACGGCATCCTGCCCCGTCATGGCGTCAACCACCAGCAAAATTTCCTGCGGGTTGGTTTTCGCCTTTATTTGCGACAACTCATCCATCAACGTTTCATCAATGTGCAACCGCCCGGAGGTATCCAGAATGACCACATTGTGTGCGCCTTCGCGGGCGACTTTCAGCGCGTTGGCGCAGATGGTCGGCGGTGGCACGCTGGGGTCTTCGGCGTGAACGGGCAAATCGATTTGTTTGCCCAGCACCTTCAACTGCTCGATTGCCGCCGGACGGCGGGTGTCCGCCGCCACCAGCAACGGGCGCTGACCCTTTCGGCGCAGATGGAGCGCGAGTTTCGCCGCCATAGTGGTTTTCCCCGCGCCCTGCAAGCCAACCAGCATGATGACTCGCGGTGAACCGCCGCCCAAATTCAGCGGCGCGGCTTCGCCCAGCGTGGCAACCAGTTCCTCATTGACAATTTTAACGACCTGCTGGGCGGGCGTCAGGCTTTTGGTCACTTCCGCACCGATGGCGCGCGCTTTGACCCGCTTGATGAAATCTTTGGTGACTTTAAAGTTCACATCGGCTTCCAGAAGCGCCAAACGAACCTCGCGCAGTGCGGTGTCCACATCTTCTTCCGTCAGCCGCCCGTGCCGGGACAAGTTATCGAAAATATTTTGCAGTTTGTCTTGCAAGTTCTCAAACATCATTCATCCCCGCAAATACCAAAGTTGGATTTTATCCGAAGGATGGGTTTTGAGCAAATTTCGGGGGTGAGCGCATCACACCAGATGCCGCCCGCCGTCCACCCGGATGATTTCGCCGGTGACGAAATCCGCCGCCAGCAGATAGCGCATCGCCTGCACCACATCCGCCGGCGAACCGGTGCGCCGCGCGGGGATTTTCTCCGCCAGCCGGGTGAACAGCGCCGGGTCATCATTCACATTTGGCAAAATTGCCCCCAGCGCGATACCGTTCACCTGCACGTTGCGTGCCGCCAGCGCCACCGCCATCGCCTGCGTCAGTCCCGCCAGCCCGGTTTTGCTGATGGTGTAACTGAAATGGTGATTCTGCGGACGCATAGCAACCACATCGAGCAGGTTGATGATTTTTCCCGGTGTGCCGTCGGGCAGGGCGCGGGCGAAGGCTTGGCTCAGCAGAAACGGGGTTTTCAAATTGACCATCATCGCCGTGTCCCACGTTTTCGGGTCGGCAGAGAGAAAATCTTCCGGCGGGAAAATGGACGCGCTGTTGATGAGAATGTCGAGCCGCCCCGCCAGTTTCAGTGCGCGCGGCACAATGCCCGCCACCGCCGCCTCGTCGCTCAAATCGGCGGCAAACGCCCACGCCGACACGCCGCGCGCCTCGATTTCGCGGACGGTTTCTCGCGCCGCTGCCGCCGAGCGTCCATAATGCACCACGATATTACAGCCGTCTTCCGCCAGCGCCAGCGCCAGCGTTTTGCCCACTCGTTTCGCGCTGCCGGTGATGAGCGCGGTTTTGTGTTTTGGGTTCATGGTTGCACGTTCAAAGTTCAAGGTTCAAGGTTGCAGATTTCACGCAATACGCATCACGCAATACGCATCACGCATCACGTTTCACTCATCACGCATCACGTTTCATTGTTCATTATTCATTGTTCATTGCTCATTATTCATTGCCTCATTCCCTTTCGCACGGCGTTTGGCGTCCAGCAGACGGTTGGTGGTGCGTTTCGGGTTGCGGGATTTTGGCTTTTCAGGCGCAGGCTCCGATTCCGCCGCCGGTGATTCCGAGCGGATGATGAGCGGTGGTTGCGGTTGCGGTTTTTCGTGGCGCGCCGCCTTTTTCACCGACAGCAGACTTTTCGCCGGAGACGCCGACGGCGCGGGCACGGCGGTTTTCTGCGGCGCAGAAATTTTGCCGCGCAGCCAGCCGAGCAGTTTCTCCCAGTGTTCCCGCCCGAACATCACCCGCCGCACACCGACATCCAGCGGCAGCAGCAGCACAAACGCCGTCAGCAGCCATCGCCACAGCGGGCGCGAGCCGCGCACCGGCGGCAGCGTATGTTCGAACACCGCCGCTGCATCGGTTGCCGCCAGCATTTTTCCACCCCCCAGCGACGCCAAATCCGCCAGCAGGGTCGGTTCGGCGCGGTTGGCGGCATATTCCGGCGAATAACTGACCACAAATCCGCGGGTGGCACTGCTGACCAGCCGACCGTCGGCCTCACGTGCCAGCAGACGTCGAGTCTCATCCAGCGCTGTGTTCGCGTTTGCGACGATGTCGTATCGGTCGTAGACAACCAACGCCTAAGGAAAGTATTTCATGGTCAGCTCCGTGTAGGTGGGCAACATGTCCATCGCT
>JALVZI010000049.1:4532-5006 GCA_027022125.1 Anaerolineae bacterium
CCGCAGCAGATACGCCCCCGTCTCGCGCGGCGAAAATTCGGTGCGGTAGCGCCCCGGCGCAATCTGGGTCAGCGTCACATCGGTTTGCTGCAATTCCGGCGACAGCAATCGCCCTTCCACCGTCAAATTGTTCAAACTGTTGCCGGCACTGTCGAGCGCGTCCACCGTCAGTTGCATATTGCCCGTTTGCGGATTGCGGGTGACGGCGGCATCCAAATTGCCCCCTGCGCCTTCCAAAATCGTCCAGCGCACCGTCTGCCCCCAAAAGCGGGCATATCCGTCCCAACCGACCCAATTTTTCGCCCAGCGTCCCGTCGCATCGGAGGTGAACGCCACTGCGCGCCCCAGCCCGTACTGCCACTGCGCCAGCACGGGGTCATCCTGCCCGCTGACCAGCACCGTCTGCGCGGTGAGTTTCGGGGTGGTGGCAACATAGCCCAACAGCGGCGGCAGGGCGTCAATGCCGCTCAAAAT
>JALVZI010000050.1:0-562 GCA_027022125.1 Anaerolineae bacterium
CACAAACATTCGGCAACTGGGCGAAAATTCAACCGCAAAAAAATATTTTTGCTGAATCGAAACCGGTTGTGGACAATCATTAAAAATTATGCCGCCGTTGATTTTCTGTGGGCGTTGCCGTTAATTGCGCTCGGCGATTTTCTTTCGCTGGTCAAGCAACTGTGGCAAACAAAAAGTCCGGTTCCGCTGCGGGCGCGGTGGTCGGCGATGCTGGGGGCGGGAAAAATGTGGCGCAAGCGCGGGCGGGGTCGGCGGGTGCGGCTGGCGTGGCGCAGAGTCGGTCGGTAGCCACGCAGTAGAATTTGACATCTTTCCGTGCGGAAATAGAATAGCAACACGTTTCCGGCAGACTATCAGGTTGGTTGGGGTCTGCTGTTTTTGTTGAAGGATAAACTATAAACCAAATGAAACTTTCGGGTGGGCTGAATTTCAACCACAAATTTTGCAGATCTTTAATGTCATTCCGGAATTTTCCGTAGGGAAATATCTGGAATCCATAGCAAAAAACAGTGGATTCCCGCTTTCGCGGGAATGACATCATAAAAAATGCCGTGTGTTTCTG
>JALVZI010000050.1:572-8553 GCA_027022125.1 Anaerolineae bacterium
ATTCAGTTCTATGGGTGAAGATGAATTGAAACGTTCGAAAAAGGTTCGATGGATACTGGTAACAATAGTCTTCATTTTTTTCTCGGCACTTATCGTTGGTATTCAGCGAGACTTGCCTTATGTTCCGGATATGGATGAACCAGACCATGTAATCCCTGCTATAAGTATGGCTTCTTCCGGTGATTTGAATCCACACCGATTTGCCCACCCTGCTTCCACCACATATTACCCACTGGTTGTGGTATTCCACGTTTGGAATGCTGTCTCACATCATGGCATGTTATTGCATCCGGACCCAAATTTACAACAAACATTTAATAGGAATTTTTGGGAATTTTATATATTGGGGCGGTTGTTGTCCATAGTATATGCGGTGTTATCTATTCCGCTGATATACTTGCTGGGAAAAGAGGTTTTCGACGAAAAGGTAGGAGTAGTAGGGGCATTATTCTTTTCTTTATATTCTTTGGTGGTTTTCTATTCGAGAATAGTTCGGACTGATAGTGCCGCGTTGTTTTTTGTTATGTTGAGCCTGTGGTTACTGGCGAGGATTTATAAAAAACCAACCACATGGAAGTACCTGCTTGCCGGTTTATCAATTGGTTTGAGTATTGCCAGCCGTTATTTTATGGCAATGCTGATAATAGCTTTGATAACAGTAGATGTTGCACTTTTATGGCAAGCCAAATCTCAGAAAAAGAACGTAAAATTGCTTCTGGTGCAAATGATAATTGGGTTAAGTGCAGTTGGTGTGGGCTTTGTGCTTTCAACGCCGTATTTATTTATTAGTTTCGATATATTCTTGCATAATATTGCCTTTGAGAGTCGAAATACCAATCCCGGTTTTGACGGTTTATCTCCTTTGGGTAATTTTAAGTGGTATCTTTTTCACGCTATTCCCACCATTATATCTCTGCCACAAGTTTCTTTTGTGATTGTCGGCATATTCTATTCTATAAAAACAAAGCATTTTTTGCAGATGATGTTACTTGGTTTCGCATTTGTATTCACCGCATTCGTAAGCCAATTTGCTTTACATTGGTATCGTTGGATAATCCAGATATTGCCGATATTAGCACTTTTTACAGCGTATGGTGTGTCTAAAAGTGTATCCGAAATATCAAAACGATACCCTATGTTTGGAAATCGGAAAATGCAACGAATAATGACTGTTGCAATAATTGCACTG
Organism: Anaerolineae bacterium; assembly: GCA_027022125.1. Classification (GTDB taxonomy): domain Bacteria; phylum Chloroflexota; class Anaerolineae; order 4572-78; family 4572-78; genus JANTHQ01. The sequence continues at coordinate 1,762 of JALVZI010000050.1, forward strand.
TTGTTGATTATTCCTGTTCAGAAGGTTGTTGCACTTGATCTGAAAGCATCACATTATAGTACCCGTATCATTGCACTAAAATGGATTCAACAAAACATTCCCCCCGAAACTCGTATTGCATTTGGAGAGTATTCGGCACCACTTGAAAATACAAAATATAAAACGTTTAAAGCATGGTCTTTGGCACAGGCAGGGTATACATTAGATGATTACCGGGAGAAATATGATTATATGGTGGTGAGTAGTAGTATTTATAACCGATTCTTTGCTGAACCAGATCGGTATGTTGATGAGATAGCGTTTTACCAAAATTTATTTGAGCATGAAAAATTATTGTACGAAGTTGTCCCCAATTGGTATTTAGGGGGTGGAACTATCCGAATTTTCCAACTGCATCAACCATAGGATAAATGGTGTCAGAAACACCCAAAATAAAGACAATACTAATACTCATTGGAATGATGTTGGCTGCCGGTTTTCTGGTGCTTATTTACTGGCTCTCTCGTGGAGAGTGGATTTACCCTGCTCAGCCGCACGCCACGGCGACACTGACATTGAACGGCGATTCGGTGGGGCAAACGTTTGTCGCGGAACAAGCCGGGTTGGAAGCCATTCGCGTGAAGATGCCTGCTTTGAATGCGGCGCAAACCGTTGCCTTCTCGCTGCGAGAATCCCCATCGAGCACGGAGGTACTGCGGCAGTCCACTGTCATCATCCCCGCATCGAGTGACGACCAATGGGTTTTATTCTCTTTTGAACCACTGTCAAATTCACGAACACAATACTATTACGTTTCAATCGCCCCTGCTGAAAATGCCGGTGCTGTGGCAATCTATTACGGTTTCCCCGAAACATATCAGGATGGCTCGTTATATGTGACAAACAGCCCGCAATCGGGGCAGATGACATTCAATTTGGTGTACAATCGCCCGGCGATGCTGTGGGATTTGGTTGGTGGGGTTGGCGCATCCGTCCCAAATGGCGTGATGGTACTTTTGGCGTTCTTCGTGCCGGGTTGGGCGTTGTTGGTGCTGCTTCAGCGTCAAAGCCGAATATCGTTGCATTGGGTGGAAGGTATTGCCGTTGCCGTCGGGTTGAGTTTGGCGCTGTATCCGATGCTATTTTTGCTCACGGATGCGGTCGGTGTTCACTTGGGCAGATTTTATCTGTGGGGAACGGTCATCGCTGCAATAGCTGTTCTCTTGTGGCATTATCGGGTGTGGAAACTGCGCGGACGGGAGATATTTGCTACGGCGGGTGTATGGGCACAATCCGAAACATTTTGGGCGGATGTGACTCTCGCCATTGTGGCGATTATCGCCTTGACGGGGCGGTTGTTAATGGTTCGCGGGTTAGATTTGCCCTTGCTGGGAGATTCTGTTCACCATACCACGTTGACCCAACTGATTATGGATAACGGTGGGTTATTCCATTCGTGGAAGCCGTATGCTCCATACGAAACATTTTCTTTCCATTTTGGCTTCCATGTCAACAGTGCCATTTTCGGATGGGCGACCAGATTGAGTGCGCCGCAAGCCGTGTTGTGGGGCGGGCAGTTTTTCAATTTCTTGGCGATTCTATTGCTGTATCCGCTGGCATACCGACTGAAAGGTGCATGGGCGGGTGCTATCGCAGTTTTTGTGGCGGGCATTTTTACCCAATTCCCGGCATATTACGTCAACTGGGGGCGGTATCCGCAATTGATGGGGCAAGCGGTGCTGATGATTGCCGCATGGTGGACATGGGTAACGCTGACCGATGATAAACTCTCGTTGAAAAAATGGCTATGGCTCATTTTTGGGGCATTGTTGATTTCGGGGACGGCGTTGGGTTATTATCGAATGGCGTTCCATTATGTGGCGTTTGTGTTTGCCGCGTTGCTGGTGGTTGTTCGAACTGTTGACGATTTGCGCCGGTGGCAACGTTGGGCGGCGTTGGGGAGCGTGGCAGTGTTGACGCTACTGCTGATGTCGAGTTGGTTGAAAAACGTGGCTGCCCGATTTCTGTTTCCAACCGTGCCGAGCACGGTGCAATCAACCGTCCAGCCCCAAACCGTTAGCGGTTGGACACAATTGACGCAATTGGCGGTTCATTTGCCCATGACACAGATGCTCATCGTTTTGATGGGGATATTGGGTATTGTGTGGTGGGGCAAACGTGCCGCGTTGCCGGTGGTGTGGTTGGGCATGTTGTTGATTTTGCCGGTATTGAAAGCACTTTCGATACCCGGGGCGGGAATTATTCAGCAGTTCACCATCGAAACAAGTTTGTATATGCCGCTCGCGCTCATTTTGGGTGTTGTTGGGGCATTTTTTGTTGCCGGCACAATCCACTTGAAAGGGGGCAGAGCAGGGGTGTTTTCAATTGCGTTGATGCTGGTGGCAATTGTGCGTCTGCCCGCGCTTGTGCAAACGCTCGATAGAGGATATTCGTTTGTGGGCAAACCGGACATCATCGCCGCCGATTGGATAGATGATCATTTACCCCAAAATAGTTTCTTTTTGATAAATGGAATTGTCTATACCGATGGTGTGTCGTCCATCGGGGGGGATGCCGGTTGGTGGTTACCGATTTTAACCCATCGTGGCGCGAGCATTCCGCCGCAGTATGCCCTGCTGGTGGAAAAACCCTCCATTCCCGGATACAGTCAGGCGGTGAATAATTTGGTTCAAAAGTTGTTCGCTGTGCCGGTTACCGGGCGCGACGGAAAAACCGCCATTTGCAATTTTCCCATCCCCATTACCCATGTGTATTTGGGGCAAAATCGCGGTCGCGGCGATAAAGCCGGTACACCCCCCCCGCGTCCGATGCTTCCCGCAGAGGACCTGCTGCGCGATGCGGCATTCCAACTGATTTACCGCCAAGACCGGGTGATGATTTTCAAATTCGACCGTTCTGTTTGTGCCGAACTGAATTGAGAAAAACGTGAGACGATTTATCGCGGCGTTACTGTTTCTTTTGCTCATAGCGACGCCATCCGTATTGACAAAAAATAGCGATATTTGGGGCTGGGGAAGCCGCGTGGGTGTGATTATCGCCACGGTGCTGCTTGTCTTTTGGACGGAGCGTTCCCCCCGCACAGTGCGGTACGCAGGAGTTGGCATGTTATTTTTGACTGCCGCTGTGCTGTACGGGGAAATCCCATCCGATTGGCTGGGTTGGGTGTTGGCGGTACTGTGGTTTAGCCTGTTGATACTTTTCAGCCGCAGATTGGCTACCCCGTCGAAACGCAAATCTGCTATTTTGTGGACAATCGTGGTGTGGCTGGTTTTCGCGGCGATTGCCGGTGGCAGCGGTGCGCTGGCGTATGCCATCACCACCAATTTTTCAGAAGAAGAATTTTTTGTTGCCGTCAGTGGGGTGGCACTGGGATTATTTTGGTTCGTGCTGGCGGTTGCATATCATCTTGCTTTTTCTGCCTCTGTGCCGCTACTTTCCACAAAAAAACGAATGGCATTTTTGGCGGCGCTGCTGATATTTTCCGCCGGATTGACCCCGTGGGTGCTCAACCGGTATCAGCGCAGTTTTTTTCCGGCAACCGCGCCGACATATCCCGGTATTTCAGAAAATACCCCTTTTTTGTGCGACACACTCGATGTGCCGCCGCAAACCATCCCCGCCGAGCAAATCCGAAATGATTATCTGGCGTTGCTGACAGCCGCCCCCCAGAAAAACACGCTGATATGGGGCAATTTGGCACACTATACCGGCGATGCCGCGTATGCCGCCGAGTTTCGGCGCAGTTTGCTGCAAGAAGCGGCAGATGGTCGGTACACTACTCCCGCCAACAGTGTGAAATGGGGACAGTATGAAGCCGCTTTGCGGGCGCACCAACTGGCGTTAATCAGCCGAGATTTCCCCGCACTTTTTTCTGCGGAAGATTGGCAAACGCTGAAAACGTGGTTTGCCGCCGTCAACCGTCGAGCGATGACGGTAGAATGGGTGGATTGGCTGTATGCCTCGGCTTACGGCAAACGTCCACAGGGACCGTATGAAAATCAGGAAATTGGTGTGGGGTTGCTGGCAGTGCTGATGACCCACAATTGGGCGGCAACTGATTTGGCAGAGCAGAATCGAGCATATTTGGATACGGTTCCGTTGGGCTGGCAGAAAATTTTCCGCAATACCGATGATTCATACTCATATCAGGGGGTATGGGTTCCAAATGCATGGTGGTTGCACAATTACAGACAGTCCACCGGCGATACCATCCGCCGCAATACTGAACTATCGTTTCAGTGGTTGCTTTTGCAGGCTTTGCCCGATGGCGCAACACTGACATATAACATCAGCAGCGAACCCACATCACTGACGGCGTACTTGTTTGGCGCATCGCTGCTCCACAATTCCCAATTGAGTTGGCTGGCGGGGAAAAATGCGCAATGGCTGGCAGAGCGCAACCTGCATTTGTGGGGCGAATTTACCATTCCCAACCTCGATTTTCCCGCCGGGCAGACACCGGATGTCGGTTCGTGCCTGATGTATGGCAATTCCGGCGTGCCGACAAAAAAAGGCGTGTTGGGTCCTGATAAAATTGTTCTGCGCGATGGCTGGACGGATGACGCGACGGTCGTGCTTTCGGATTTACGTTTTACCGGTTGGCATCGGTATAAAGCCACCAACACCACCCCGTTGATATATAGCCACGGTCCTGTGGCGTCTGAACGCGAAACAACCGAATCGTTTTGGTGGCTTCCAACCGGACGCAGCGCATTCCGTGACAAACGCATTCCCCGCGAATATCTGAACGGGTTGTTGTTGCCGAAATCTGGATTATCGGCAGTTTTATGGCGATTGACCGGCATCGGCAGCGAGTGGGCGCAGAATTCCCCGGCGTATGCTGCGGTGGATACTTTTTTCACCGGCGACGGGGTGGATATGGCGCAAACCACACTTTCCAACTGGAACGGATGGCATCACACCCGCACCGATTATCTGGTGCATAATGGCATCACGCTGGTGGTAGATAGCGCCGCCGCCACATCCGGCACCGACACAGCATCCGTCATTTGGCATCTGAATGGCGACGGCATCCGCGAGAAAAACGGGTTAAACTTGGCGAATTCACTACGTCCGGCTAAAATGGCGTGGTTGCCAGAAGATGGCGCGCACGTTTCGCTGTCGGCGCTTCCAACGGGCGATTCCTTTTTGCGCAGTCCGAATTGGGAATTGCTGTATACCGCACCCGATGCCCGTCGGCTTAATTTTGCCGCCGCATTTTTAACCGAGAATCGCACCAAAGGCGACATCTCACTGCAACGGGTGGGAGATTCTGACGGGGTGGTATTGCAGTACACGGATGATACCCTGAAAATAACGCTGTTGCACAACAATCATCGGGGCTACCGCCAAACGGACACCATCGGTACGGATGGCACTGCCGGATGGTTTATCGAGCAGGGTGATTCGCGGCGCGTGTGTGTTGTCAACGGGCAGCGGATTTCGGTAAAAATGGATGAGCCGATACACGGTGTCTCTGCTGAAAATGACGTCGAGTGGAACTTTGAGGATGGACGACTGGATGTTGAGTTGGCGCAACCGGGTTCGGTGTGTGTTGAGATACGGTAGATGATGGCGGTGATATACCATGCGAATTACGTTTGTTCTCTCATCGCTCACTTTGTCCGGCGGCGTTAATGCCATCATCGAATTTGCCAACAGGTTATCTGACCGCCATCATTCGGTAACGATTGTTGTGCCAGGGAAAATGACCGATGTTTCACAACGGCAGAAACTCCGTTCCTCTGTGTCTGTTTGCGAAAGTAAAATCCCGATTTCTCCCCGTTCCGGAGTATTTCGACAGTTGGCTGTATCGTTTTCAATGGCACAAGCCATTCTCCCCAGTGATGTGCTAATTGCCACACATACCCCCACAGTTGTCCCCACGCTTTTGGGAAGTTTATTTCGGAAAATTCACCGTACTGTTTGGCTTTATATGGATTACGCCGAAATGTTTACTGAAAGACCGGTGGAACAATTTTTGTTGCGACGCGCCCCGGTATGGTTTAAAAAGGTACTGACAATTTCGGATGCCGGACAGCAGGATGTGCTGAAAAATACGGGGGTGCATGCAGTTGTACTGAAACTTGGGCTATCGCACCCCGTAGATTTTGATATGCCTCCGAAGCGCGATGGCACATCTACCCGTATTTTATATTTGGGTGATGCCAGACCGAGAAAAGGGTTAGCGGATTTTTTGCATGCGGCAGAGATTGTTCATTCAGAATCCACACGCCCCGTCCAATTCGTCATTGTATCGAAAGATGATATTTCATTTGATTCGTCGCTCCCAATAGAGTTTCATCTCGCGCCATCACACACAAAATTAGGTGAACTGTATTATACATCTGATATGTTTGTTTCATCATCGTGGGCAGAAGGTTTTGGATTGCCGCCGTTGGAAGCAATGGCATACGGCACACCGGTAGTGTTAACCGACTCTCGCGGTGTGCGTGATTTTGCGCGGCATGGCGAAAACTGTTTGCTTGTCCCCCCCCGCGCGACGGAATCGTTGGCGCAGGCGATACTGTCGCTTTTGAATGATGTGGAACTGGCAAAAAAATTGGGGGAAAATGGGCGAAGAACTGCGGCGCGCTACAACTGGCACGATTCAGTAACAGCGCTTGAATCTATTTTGCAAACACTATAATCACGGAGTAATGGTAGAAAGAATTTTTTGCAAATCTGCTGTGATGGCTGCTTCACTGAAATATTTTTGAAATAACCCATATCCTGCGATTGCAATGGATTCTCGTTGCAGTGGATTATTGTGCAGCGTCAAAATTGCATTTG
>JALVZI010000050.1:8563-15623 GCA_027022125.1 Anaerolineae bacterium
TGCCAGCGCGTTGGAGTTTCCGGGGGGGCAAAGCATTGCCGTTTGATTGTTTGTCAAAAAGTTTTTATTGGCGGGGGAGTCGGCGGCTATTACGGTTTTTGCCATTGCCAGCATTTGATAGATTTTTCCCGGTACAACCCGTGTTGCCTTTGGACTGGTACCAAAGTGTCCGCCCAAACAAATATCTGCAGATGCAATATGATTTGCCAGTTTTTTCAATGGTACCGGCGGTAGAAAATCAATATTTTCTAGAGATAACTTTCGGGCGAGGGCAATTGTTGCGTCAAAGGTTTGTCCCCGTCCAATCATTTTAAAGCGGATGGGTTCGTTTTTTAACAGTGCGGCTGCTTTGACAATTACATCTGTGCCGTGCAACGGAAGATATGAACCGTAGAAAAGTACTGTTGTCTCACCGGTTATCTCTGTTTCGATATGTTGGGGATGGAAAATCTGCTCGTTGCATCCCACTGGTAGCGAAAATAGTTTTTTTGCAGGAATACCGAACGTTTCAGAGAAATATCGGCTGTGCTGTGGTGTGTCTAACAGAACCGCAGAAGCAAAACGGCAAGCCGTTTTATCGAGCCAAAAAGCCAGTCGCCCGGCTATGGAATTGCCGGAAATCCGTTTTCGGTCTTCAATCAGCGTGTCATAAGTGGATAAAAAAGCATCAAATAAAATGAGGGTGCGGGTGAGTAATCCGAGCGGCAACATTAACAGATGTCCGTAAAAGCCCACCACAATTATATCATACCGTTGGGTGAAGTTCTGCCACAGTGCTTTTATGGCGAAAATGAAGCTTCGCCATAAAATTGAACCGGACCCCGTAGTGCCAATAATATCCACATTGCCTATTTCAGACAACGCGCGTATGATTACGTCGTTTCGAGTGTAATCAATCTCGCGCCCGGATACGAATAGAATGTGAGGTGGTTGTACACTTTTTGTTTGATGTGCCATTATGAATTTTGAAAAGATTTTTGCAGTAATTGTAAATTGGAATTTAAAAGATGATACAATTGCGTGCCTCCGGTCGTTATTGAAAGCGGGTTTGTTTGCACGGAACATAGTTTTAGTTGATAATGGTTCACGCGATAATATCGTTTCGGGCATCCAAACTGTTTATCCCGATATTACAATCATCAAAAACAAACAAAATTTTGGATTTGCCGTTGCCAACAATATTGGCATAACCTATGCACTCGAACAATCGGCGGAATGGGTATTTTTGCTTAACAACGATACCATTGTCGCGCCGAACATTCTCGCAGAAATCCAACGGGTTCATAGAAGCACGCAAGCAAGTGTGTATGGTCCGCAAATTCGGTATTTCGATGAACCGGAACGCATTTGGTATTTGGGTGATATTCACATCCCCGGTACGCTTTTCACTCGCAGTTTGCAAAAAGATAGACTGGCGAGCGTTACTTTACCCGATGCCATACCGGTTGATTTTGTGAGCGGTTGCGGCGCGCTCATTCACCGAAAGGTGTTTGAAACAGTCGGAATGTTCAACCCGACGTTTTTTATGTATGGTGAAGATGCCGATTTGATGTGGCGTATTCGTCGTGCCGGTTTTCGGATTATTGCGGTGCCAAATGCGGTGATGTGGCATAAAGTATCGCGTTCCGCAGGGAAAGATTCTCCCGCGACGCGGTACTGGAAAACTCGCAACCAGATACGATTTTACCGCCTTCATACTCGCGGTGCAAAAAGGGGATTGATGTTTGTGTTATCCACCTTACGGGCTGTTGTTTTTGTTGTGAAAGATATTTTGTTGTGGCGCAAACAATTACTTACCCCTTTATACCATGGTTGGGCGGATGGTTGGTGGCATAAAGAAAATTTTGCCGAGGTATATCAATATGGAAAAAGTTCGGTGTAATTTGTGTGATAGCGATAAATTTACAGAAGTATATACTCTTCAAGATTATCTTTTGGAACGACCAAACATACTTACAACATTGGTGCAATGTGATAATTGTGGATTAATTTATCAAAACCCCCGTCCATCGGCAGTAGAAATGGACCAACATTATCCTGACGAGTATGAACCATACGAAAATTTGGGGGAATCAAAAAAAACATGGTTGTTGCGAAAAGCTATCGAGTACGGTTTGGCTAAGCGGGCAAAATTTGTAACAAAACATAGAAAAACTGGGCGATTGTTAGATGTGGGTTGTGCTACGGGAGAGTTTTTGAGTGCAATGCGTTTACAAGAAGACTGGGAACTTTATGGTGTAGAGCCAAATGCTCGCGTTGCATCTATTGCATCACATAATACTGGTGCGAATGTGTTTATTGGTACACTTGAACAAGCACAATTTGCAAAAGATTATTTTGATGTTGTTACTATGTGGGATGTACTGGAACATGTATATAATCCACAGAAGACATTAGATGAAATTTTTCGAATACTCAAACCAGACGGATTGTTGATAATACGTGTACCCAACGGTTCTAGTTTTCAGGCAAAAATTTTTGGAAAATTCTGGGCTGGATTAGATGCCCCCCGCCATCTGTATGTTTTTTCTCTTAAAACATTGTCGACAATGTTGTCAAGATCAGGGTTTGAGATAGTTGACTCATCTTTTAACTCTGCAAGTTATCTGATACTTGTATTGAGCTTTCGTTTTTGGATGGTTGATCGAGGCATAAAAAAAACTATACAAGAGCGGGTACTGAAAATTCTTAATCACCCTATTAGTAGACTTATCTCTGCACCTTGGTTTTATATTGCGGGTTTTTTTGTGAGAGGTCCATCTATGATTGTGACAGCGCGACGTTCACGGTAAAATATGGAACCCAATTGTGTGTTAATGTTGATTTTCAGAATTGAAATGACAAGTGAGTTTGTATGATTCCCGAAACAAGTGAGGTAAAAACAAAAAGAAGTATGTCAGTAATTTTTGGGATAGGTATGCTTCTTTTGTCGATTGGAATATTGAGTGCACTCATTTATCCCCAAAGAGAGTTATTGATCTCACAAAAATGGGATATTCATTGGAATGCCGTTTGGTTTACTTTCGGTATATTTACAATTGCTTTGCTTGTGGTAGCATTAATTTGGTCATGGATTATGAATGTAACAGGTAGCAAACTGCCATTATTGATGCACTTACGGATATACCTTGTTTCGCATCTGGCACGACGACTTCCCGGTACAGTATGGTATGTTGCTAGTCGGGTAGTTCTTTATGGACAAGAAGGCATTCGTACGAGACCCGTTGTTGTTGCTAGCGGTGTAGAGTTGTTGGTAATGATGGTATCTGGGATTATCATCAGTTTGGTTTTTGCAACATCTATTATCACAAACTATGGTGTTGGACTTGGCTGGTTTGCAGTACTTTCAATAGTCGGAATAGGGCTGCTTCACCCGAAGACAATAAGGGTTTTACTTAAAAAAACTAAAGTTGAATTTCCCCAATCAATTCAGATGTTGCAAGTTGTACAATGGATTACTGCTTACATTGTTGTATGGGTACTGGGTGGATTAGTACTCTTTGGTGTAGCCAATATTGTATCTGATATAGATTGGATGTTCCTCCCTTATTTAATAGGATGTTGGAGTCTTGTAGGTGTTGTGTCTACGAGTTTATTTTTCTTACCTAGTAACTTAGGTGTAACAGAAGTGGGATTGAGTTTATTACTTTCAAAGATAGTTCCATCACCCATTGCAGTAGTGATAGCATTGTTAGTAAGATTGTTACTGGTTGCTTTTGAAATTTTTTGGGCGGGCATCGTATTTATATTAGAGAGGAGGCGTTCAATAATTTCACCGTAGCTCTTATGGAATTTGAGCATCATCGTAGAATTAATCGCATTGGAGTATTGAATATCTTACCAAACGAACTTAAAGTATACTCAAATATAAAACATATTTAAAGCAAGGAGAAATTGTATGAAGATAGTAAAAATTTTCGGTTCTGTTTTGTTGCTGGTAGTAGTTGTGGCATCTTTGGCATTTGCTCAAGGTAAATTTTCATATACCTCTGGGTTTATGGTACAAAATTTAGAGTCCACGGATGCCAATATTAGCATAACTTACTATAATCCTGATGGTTCCGTCGATGCAAGTGCGACTGATACCATTCCTGCCAGTAGTTCAAAAAATTATTTTCCAATTGGTTCATCTGATGGATTTGATGGTTCGGTAGTCATATCTTCAGACCGGCAAGTTGGTGCGGTTGTGAATGTGTTAAGCACAGATTACAATGAATCCGCGTCCTATCTTGGTGCTTCTAACAGTGCAACTACAGTACAACTTCCTCTGTTAATGAAAGGAAATAGTGGTTATGATACATGGTTCAACATCCAGAACACAGGAAGTAGTACCACCAATGTCACAGTTAATTACAGTGATGGATTGACTGCTACTGCAACAATTGCTGCTGGCGCCTCTGCCTCATTTTACCAAGCCAACGAGTCTCATACAGATAAGGTTTTTTCAGCTATCGTGACTAGCGACAGTCAACCTATTGCGGCTACTGTCTTGGAAGAAGATCCGTCAGTAATGTTCGCATACAGTGGGCTTACTTCAGGCAGTACTACTCCTGTGATGCCTTTGATTAATGCGAATAATGCAGGTTATATCACTGGCGTGCAAATTTTGAATGGTGGAAGTTCTTCAACAGACGTAACTGTGTCATATACTCCATCCGATGCAGGCACAGCCTGTACCGAAACGCAAACCATCCCTGCTGGTCAATCAGCTACCTTCGCACTGTATGCCTTTGCAGATAGCGGTGCGCAAAGCAATACCACGACAACTTGCGTTGCCAATGAACGATTTGTTGGTTCCGCGAAGGTAACAGGCAACAGCACTAACCAACCTTTAACATCCATCGTTAACCAGTTAAAGCCAGGGGTGAACGGGGAAGCTTATGTGGCTTTTGACCCCGCATCTGCAACTGATACGGTTATGTTGCCATTGATAATGGATCGCAATAGTGGGTTCTTTACGGGATTTAATGTTATGAATGTGGGTTCGTCGGCAACTGTTAATTGTACGTTTACTAATTCATCTGTGACTGTATCCCACACATTGAATACGGATGAGGCATTTACGGAAATTCAAAATGGAGCCATTGCAGATGGATATGTTGGTTCTGCAACTTGTACGGCAACTTCTGGTGGTAAGTTGTTAGCAGTAGTCAATGAATTAAAGACCAGTAGTGTGGATAACCTTCTTGTATATGAAGGTATTTCTAAATAACATCACATAATATTTCTCTGAATATCTGCATGATAGAATTAAGGGGCGGCTTGCATAGTCGCCCCTTAATAAATCCTTTATATAACCACCAATGCTAACGAACCTTATGAGAAAAATCACTAACATTTATATTTACTTTTTTGTTTTGATTACGTTAATTGCATGTTCGTCCATTCCAGAAAAAAATCCCACAGAGGTAGTAGCACCAACTTCAACTTCAACAGCATCTGTATTACCATTTACATCGCCTGTAACGGGTGTTTCAAATAATGTGGTGTCGCCCGTACAAACACCGGTATCTGCTACAAGTATTCCTGACAGAAAAATTGCGGTGACAGGAGCAATTTTCTTAGTACAAAATGGCGAAAAATACCCCTATACGGGTGCAATTTTGTACCTTGCCAAAACGATTGTTGACTCAAATGGCAACGAAAGTTTTATAGCAATGGATAGAATTAACTCGCCTAGGACAATCGCAGATGAGAATGGACAATTTATTTTCTCGGATGTACCAGAAGGAAATTATGGCTTGGTTTTGGATGTTATCCGAGATTCATATTTTTTGCATTATCCTGAAACAAATGAACCGATTTTAGTGTCTATTAATGACGACAAACCTGTTGATTTAGGCGAATTGGTTTTTGATAACTTGCCGGTAAGTATCAAATAACGTTCAATATGCACCTCATCATCCAGATTCCCTGTTACAACGAAGCCGACACGCTTCCGCAAACCATAGCGAACCTGCCGACCCGCATCCCCGGTGTTGACCGCATCGAAACCCTCATCATCGACGACGGCAGCGCCGATGACACGGTAGCGGTGGCGCGCCGACTCGGCGTGGACCACATCGTCCGCCACCCCCATAACCGGGGGTTGGCGGCGGTGTTCCAAAGCGGCATCAACGCCTGTTTGAAACTCGGTGCGGACATCATCGTCAACACCGATGGCGACAACCAATACCCCGGCGACCAAATTTCGCAGTTGATTGCCCCCATTCTGGCGGGCAAAGCCGATATGGTCATCGGCGACCGCCAAACGCACACCATCGAGCATTTTTCGCCGCTGAAACGCCTTTTGCAGCAGTGGGGCAGTTGGGTGGTGCGAGTCGCCTCTGGCACGGAAGTGCCCGACGCCACCAGTGGTTTCCGCGCCCTTTCGCGCGACGCGGCAATGCGCCTGTCCATTTTCACAAAATATACATACACGCTCGAAACCATCATTCAGGCGGGCAAAAAAGGACTCATCGTCACCAGCGTGCCCATCCGAGTGAACCCGCCCCTCCGCGAGTCGCGGCTCATCAAAAGCAACTGGGCGTACATCAAACGCAATGCCGCCACCATTTTGCGGCTGTACACTTTTTACGAGCCGCTGAAAACCTTTTCATACCTCAGCCTCCCCTTCTTTTTGGTGGGAGTCATTCTGCTGGGGCGGTTTTTTTACTTTTATCTGTCCGGTGAAATTGACACCATCGGGCGGTTTGTGCAGTCGGTGATGATTGGCGGCACATCGCTCACGCTCGGATTCCTCATTTTCGTTTTGGGCGTACTCGCCGATTTGATTGCTGCCAACCGTCAATTGACGGAGGAAACACTCTACCGCATCAAACGGCTGGAACTGGACAACCCCGACGGCGACATCCCCCATTTGCTGACCCGTGCGTCTGAAGAGTAGTGCATCGTCTAACCTTAATTGTCGGGCTATTGCCCCAGAAAGATAAAAAAATTGAACCACAGAGGCGCAGAGGAACAGAGGAAAATAAGGTTTGAGAGCCGGTTATGCGGCATTATCTGAAATTTCCGGTAAAAAGTTGAAGCGGAACTCAAAAATTTAAAAACTGATGTTACG
>JALVZI010000051.1:0-310 GCA_027022125.1 Anaerolineae bacterium
TGTATGCTGCGTGCGCTCTCTTCTCTCGATAGATCTATCGGGCTCAGTTCCACCCCCTCCCCAACCCTCCCCCTGACAGGGGGAGGGTTGGGGAGGGGGTGGAACTCAGCCCGATAGATTTATCGAGAAAATAGAGCGCCCACAGCATAAAAACGGGCGACAGCGACACGGCGTGAAAATCGAACATGTTGACCGACTCGGTGGCGGGGAGCAGCAGAAACGCCAGCGACACCGCCAGCGCGCCCCGTCCGCTGTGCGGCCATCGCCTCGCACTGAGCACGAGGGGCCGCGCCGCCACCCCCCGCGCGCC
>JALVZI010000051.1:320-10255 GCA_027022125.1 Anaerolineae bacterium
GGCGGTGTCGCTGGCGTTTCTGCTGCTCCCCGCCACCGCCAGCGCGCCCCATTCGTTTTGCAGCCATCGCCGCGAAATGAGAAAGAGGGGCAGCGCCGCCAACCCCAGCGCGACCGTCTGCACCCAAATCAGCGTCAGCGGGGAAGCGAACAGCCAATAGAGCGGAACCAGCAGAAACAGAATCGGCTCGACGTGCAAACCCATCCGGTTGGTGCTGATTTGCGGCACAGTGGTCAGCGCCAGTCCGCGCCCGTGCGCCGCATTCCACATGGCTTGGTCATAATTGCCCAAATCCAGCGCCCCCGACTCGTATGCCAAATGGCGAGTCGTCGCCAGCCAGCCAAACACGGCGATATACAGCACTATGGCAACCCATAGCGTCAGAGATTGGGGATTGGAGATTGGAGATTGGTTATTTGTCATTTGTCGTTTGTCATTGGTCATTGGTTATTGGTCATTCGCTGAATTGTATTGCGTGAAACGTGAGGCGTGAGGCGCGATGAGTGAATAGCGAATGAATGCTACCTTGCAACTTTGCCACCCTGCTACCCTGCAACTTTGAACCTTGAACCAAAAACTGACTGCTGACCGCTGATTGCTGACCGCTAATCGCTGACCGCTATTTGCAGCCGATTATCCGATACCGGCAAGCCGCCGCCGTCCACCGCCAACCGTTCCCCCGACAGCGGATTGTACAGCCCTACCCACACGCTATATGCCGCCGCATTCAGCGGGATATGGTAGCGGTCGGTGATGATTTCGCCCGTCACCCATGTCAGCGTGGGGCGCGCCCCGGCGGCAGGCAGGCTATCGCGCTGGGCGATGATATTTCCGGCGGCATCGGTGATATGCACAAACACTTTCAAATCATCCTGCGGCGGACGGTCGGCGCGCCAGAAAAGTGTCATATCGAGCGCGTCATCCGTGCGCTCAACGGTATATCCCGCCAGCGAAATGGCATCGCCGAAACGGGCAGCGGCGGGGGTCGCCGTGGCGGGCAGGTCGAAAGTGTGCGCCTGCGCCCGCACGGTGATTTTCCCCAGTGCAGCGGTTGCCGCGCCGTTGACCGTCGCCAGCAGTGAGTATTCGCCGGGCGGGGTATCGGCGGGGATGCGGATGGTCGCCGTCTGCCCCATAATTTCGCCGCGCCGCCAGCGGTCGAGCGGGTAATTTTCTGTGCCGACGGGCAATTTTGCCAGCGGAATATCGCCGCCGTTGGCAGCACGTGCCAGCAGCGACACGGTGGTATCGGCGGGCAGCGATTTTTCCGCGCGCCAGTATAATTTAAACGTGGTGCGATAGCCGGGCAGCGTTTCAAACCGGTCGAATGTGTCGCCCAGCAGCACCAACCCATCCGCGAGTTGTTGCGGCTGATGCGCTGTCCGTGACTCAAACTCGCGCAGCGAAATCGGTTTTTCCGGCGGAGCAATGACCACCCGCCCGACGCGGGTTGTCTGCCCGAACACATCGCCGGTGGTGAAATTGTACAGTTGCACATCGAAAGTATATTCGCCGGGCGGGGTCGCCGGGTCAACCGGCAGCAGATACTCATCGCGAATGGAGTCGCCGGGCTGCCAATTTTGGGTGCGCACCAGCCCGCCGATGGGCAGGCGGTCAACCTGCCCCCAAATTTCGCCTGCCGCATCCACCAGCCGCAGCGACACATTCAAATCGGCGGGGAGCGCATCGAGCGGCTGCCAATAGAGTGTCACCGGAATTTTCCCGTCGGTTTTGGGCGCGATATTCATGCCCTGCAAAATGATATGTTCGTTCAGCGGCGCGCCCAGCGGGTGCGAAATGCCCGCCGGTTCGCCCCGCCCGATGATGGGACCCGGATATATCCACGCATAATCCACACCGCCCAGCCGGATGATTTTTTCGGGTTGACGGTCGGCAAAATAATCGAGCAGTTCTTCGGTGGGGAAACGGCGCTGCACCTGATTGATATAAAAAACGGTGTAATCGGCGGTATACGCCGGCTCATTGCTGGCGAGGTCAACCGTGTGCCCGCGAAAATACGGCGCGAATTGCCAACTGTACCATGCCGCCACCGTGGTGGTGTCCGCATCGGGCTTTTTGTTCAGATATGCCGCCGCGCGGTCAAGCCCTTCGCCCCAGCCGAGTACCACAAATTGCGGGGCGGTTCTGCCACCGCCGAGCAGCGGGTTGGTGTAATCGAAAAAATAGGGGCTGAACAGCAGCACTTGTCCAATCTGAATGAAAATAACCGCCGCCAGCAGCATATCGCCCCATTTGGAACGGAGACGCGCCGCCAGCCAAGCTAATCCCAACGCTGCCAGCACATCCAGCGCGGGGAAAATCGGCAGGGTATAGCGCACGCCGCGGCGGGCGGGGATGGAAACCGCAGTCAGAAATATCAAAATGAATGCCACCAACGCCCACGCCAGCGACGCGGTGCGCGCGGGACGTTTCCAACCGCGCAGTGCGAACACGCCGCCCAAAACCGCGCCGATGGTGGTCAGTGGAGTGAGCAGAAAAGGCACGGCAACGGTGTAATACCATGGGCTGCGGTCGGTGATGAATTTGCCCCAGAAGATGCCTCTGCTGGGATGCGGAGCGTTCAGTGCACCCAGTATGTTTTGGAAAATCCACGTGACGGCGAAAAGCGGTTTTGCCCACATAGAGGGCCAAAACAGCATAAACGCGGCAAACAGTATTGCACCCCACGCCACCAGCGCCAGCGCCCAGCGTTTCACTCCCGTCGGCGAATCGGATTGGCGGCGGATGAAAAGCCAACCCCCCGCCAGCAAAATTGGGGCGAGCGTGAGCGCCGGTGTTTTACTGAGCGCCGCCAATCCGCCCAACATGCCGGAGGCAAGCAGATATTGCCAGCGCCCGTTTTTTAAATACACCAGAAACGCCAAAAATGCAGCGAACATAAAATAGGTCAGCGGTGCATCCACATGGATGACCCGTGAATTGGCGAGAAAAAACGGGTCGAATGCCACCAGCAGCGTCGCCCATACAGCGATTTTTTCCGGCAGCAATTTCCGCAGCAGCAAGAATATCAGCACGATGGCAACTGCCGCAGTCAGCACCATCGGCAGGCGCACCGCCACGATAAAATCGAGCGGTTGCCGGGGAACCGTCGCCAGCATGGCATCAATACCCTGCAACTGCGGCGCGCGTTCAATCAGCGGCAGAAAAACGTGATGAGCAAAAGGCACATCGGGCGCGAACGGTGTCGGCAGCGGCGAAATCGGCGCGGGGGCAAATGCCGCCGTCAGATTGTATTTTAGCCATAATCCCAGCGCGCCGAGCGCCATGGTCGGCACACCGGGATAGCCCAGCACCAGCATACCACCCCAATCGTGGCGCAAAACCGCCTGCAAAAATGCGGCGGCAAATTTCAGTTGGTCGTCTTCATCGGCAGTGAGAAACGCGCTCAGCCCAACCAATCGCGGGGCGAGCGCCAGCACAAATATCAGCACGGGCAGCAGCCATCGCCGCGCCGCCATGCGCCGGGCTATTCGGTTGCCGGTTGAACGAAATTGCGCCATAAACTCTATTTCACGGTGATGGTGGTCAGTTGAATATAATTTTGTGGATTATTTTCCACAGAAAGTCGTTCCATCGTTTTTGGATGATACATACCGGTGATGAGCGTGTATTCTCCGGCGGGTAAATCTGCGGGCAATTGAATTGTCCGCCGATCGGCAATCAGTTCGCCGGGTTGCCAACGGGTGGTGGGATAATATTCGTAAATCGGCTGGCTGTCATATCCTGCAACCCACACCCCGCTCGCATCGAGCATTTGCACAAAAACGGTGTAATCTGCCGATAACGGTTGGGTTGTTTGCCAATAGAGGGTCAGCGGCAGCGGTTGCCCCGCCGAGATATGGGCGGTATCCACCGAAAAACCGCGAAAGCGGATGCTGTCGCCCAGCCCGATGGTTGTTTCATTTGGAATCGGTTCGTTGGGACGGGGTCGCCGCCCGAAATACATTTGATGTGACGAATCCCACTCGCGGTGAACATAAAAGTTTTCTTCTGCCCAATCCAGATAATCCGGCAACCATACCATTCGCCCCACCCATGCAACTGTCGCCTGCACATTATAGTGTTCCGAAAGTGCAATCAACCGCGCCGATGTTTGATGCCCCGACTGAATCGCCACAAAAGCAATATCGCCCATCGGTGGCGGCGTGAGACGGTCAGCCAAAAATGGCAACGCCAAACTATCCGAAATCACGAAATCGGTGGGGCGGGTAACAGTTTTTAGTAGTTGTATAGCAGATTCCTCCCGACCACCCCCTATTCTATCGAGTATTTTCCGGTCATGCTGAATGTTCGCAGGAACATTCAAAAGCGGAAAAACCAGCACCGCCACCCATACCCATCGTTTAGGTGACTGTATATTTTCCTGCCAATACCGCACGCCCAACCCGACACACTCTATACTCAGCAATACCACCGGCGGCAATACTGAAATGAGATGCTGCTCAAACAACGGAGTGTGCCACACTACAACAGCAAGCGCACCCAACAGCCACAGCATCCACGCCCAACCGCGTGCGGTTCGCGCGGAGACAGAGAATCCCATTGCCGCCAGCACCCACACCCCCCAAATCGGGCGGAACCAACCGATTACCAACTTCATATTGAGTGGCACATTGAGCGGAAATGTCGCTCGTAAATCGCTTCGAAATTGAATAGCCTGCGAAAAGAACGCATCCCACGGATACCAAACCACAATCAACGCCAAAGCTGCCAGCACCGCCACGCCAAAAACGATGCCGTCGGCAATGATGCGCCGCCAATTTTTATCACGAAAGATGATGAAAATACCGATGGGCAATACCGCCGCCGGATAGAGCGCTTTCATCATCCCACTGGCAGCGAGCAGAATACCGGCAAAAACCAGCCACCATCTGCCGCCCCGCAAATAATAGCGAAACGCCAGTGCAACCGCCCCCACCGCAAGAAATGTCGCCGGCATTTCTGCCATGACTTCTCTGGACAGCCGGAAGAAATGCGGGATGAACGCCAGCAATCCCAGCGACACAAACGCGCCCGTCCACCCAGCCATTCGATGCGACAGCCAGCTCATCACACCTGCCGTACCGATGAACGACAGCATAATGGTCAAGCGGGCAATCGCCAGCCCGAACCCAAAAATCCGAAAAACCGCCGCCAGCATTTCGATGAACAGCGGGGCAGACACCGAGTAAGTTTGGCGATATAACGGGTAGCCCACTGCCACCAATCGCGCCCACATCAAATACGCGCCTTCATCGTTACTTTTGCTTATCACATCAATATGCACCAGCCGCACCGCAACTGCCACACTCAAACCGGCAATCCACAATAGCCACAATATGACCGTGCGGGCAGAAACATGAAATGAACGAATCATCGAGCCTCCACTTTCAATTGGTCGGTTATCACCATCGCATCACTTTCCACCGGCAGCACCGATGCAGCCACCGCGAGCCGGGTCACTGTTTCGGGATGGTATAATCCCACCATCAACCGATACTGTCCCGGCACAATATCATCCGGCAGAGGAATGAATATCGGGTCGGCGATGGTGGTGTTCAGCTCCCACGCCGATACCGGCAACAGGTTCAGTACGGGTGGACGGTCCATTTGCGCCACTACCTGCCCCGCCGAATTTAACACCTGCACAAACAGCGTGACATCATACGGCACACGGGTAATTGCCCGCCAGCGCAAATCCACCGTCAGCCAATCGCCGGGACGAATGCGGGAAAAAGGAATATCCGCCCCATCCAACGCCATCGTTCCATCGAAAACTGCCAGCGGCGCATTCTCCGCCGGTGGATATTTTCGCCCCAAAAAGAGATGGCGGATGCCATCCTGCGTCCAGTCTACCGCGAAATTTTCTCGCAGCCAATCGGCATACGGCGGGGGAAATCGGGTTGAAAGCCACACCACCGGCACCGAAAATTCATCGGTCAGCGCAATCAGTTCCGCCACCGAAACCGATTGCGATTTCAGCCGAGAGATGGAAGTATCTGCCAGCCATGGCAGTACGCGGCGGTCGGCGCGGTACACCAGCATTGGGTCATCGGCGATAACGGGGGTATCGGGGGCGGTGGCAAATTGCAGCAATTTGATGGCTTCCGCCGGGGGATTGTCCGGCAATGTGACCGAAATTTGCGGCGGCTGCCACCCCCATAACAGCACCCCCGCCAGCGAAACGACCATCGCCGCCCCGCCGATGGTTGCCGCTGCGAGCATTTTTCGCGGCGAAAAGAGACCGTTCGCCCCCTGCGCCGCCAACAGCGCCAGCGGCGGTAGCAGCGACACCAGCCCATGCACATGCAGCGGCGCCTGCACTGCCATCATCGCCAATTGCAAAACCAGCAACAGCACCGGAATCCCCAACATCCACCGGCGATACTGTGCTGCAATCAGTATGCCCGCGACAATCGCCGGAAAAGCGAACCAACTGCTTTTTAAAAATAGCCAAATGAGCGATAGATTGTGCGCCAATCCGTGCTCCTGATAAACCGCGCGCACGGCGATGCGATATGCAAACGTTTGGCGGAACATTTCCGGCAGGTTAATCCACACGGCAACCAGCAGGATGGGCACTGCCGCGCCCGCCGCCGCCCATGCAAATGCAAGCAGCATCCGCCGCCAATTTTTGGTCGGCAGGTGCGGCGCAGCGAGCAAAATTACCGGCGCCGCGCCCCATGCCGGAAAAAGAAATTTGGTCAGCAGGCTGAGGGCAAATAAACCACCCGTTGCCGCCGCCAGCAAGCCGCGCGGATACCGGCTGTATCGCGTTGCCATGACTATCGCCCACACGGCGAAAGCCAGCGCGGGCGTATCGCGCAACACCAGCATCGACTCGCGGGCGAAGGGCGGCATCGCCGCCAATATCGCCGCCGCCAGCAAGCCGCCCCACCCACCGATGGTTTCTCTGCCCCAGTAGCCCATTCCCACCAACGCCAAAACGGCAAACGCCAGCATCAGCGCGCGCCCCGTCGCCACCGAGTCGCCCCACAGATGGAATGCGCTCACCAGCGCGGCAACGAACACAGGTCCGGCATCGGAAAAAACGGCGGTGTACAGTGGATTACCGGCGTGTACCAGCCGGGCGGTCATCAAAAATAAACCTTCATCGAATTCATTGCCATACGCAGCAAGCGATGACAATCGCAGCCACACAAACGCGGCGAGCATAATAGCCATTGCCAGCCACCACAGCGCATCGGCAAAAACGGTCTTCTTTTCAAAATAGCCGGTCGTTTTCATGAAAAACTTGTTGGAACTTTTTGTGTGACTGAAATTAAGCCACGAATTTTCACAAATTTCACAGATTTTAAATGTCATTCCGGAATTTCCCGCAGGGAAATATCCGGAATCTATAGCGAAACATTGTGGATTCCCGCTTTCGCGGGAATGACATCATAAAAATTACCGGTGATTTTTGTAATTTTTGCGCACTTGTCAAAAGTTTCATTTAGTTCAAAAACTCTGTTTTTGCTACCGAACCGGTAACAAAATTTTATCATCCGGCGCGCTACCGGACACTACCGGCAACCGCCGGAAATCCTCCGGAGAGTACAGTCCTATGGACAATTGCAGTATTCGCAGATCGGTATCTGGCGGGAAAGATAGCGTGACGGTATCGCTGATAATTTCTCCGGGCAACCAACCGAGCATCGGTTTTTCGCCGCCTGTGGGCACGCGGTCAACCTGCCCGACCAGTTGGTTATCGGCGTTTATCAGATGCACAAACATTGTATATTCCTGCAACAATACTGTATCTGTCTTCCAGTAAACTGTCAGTTGCAGGGCGTTTGTCTGCGGCGATACCGCTAAATTGTATCCGGCAAAAACCAGCGACTGCCCGAAACGGGCATTTACCGGTGTTGCATCCGGCGGCAGTAAAAAGGTGTGACGCCAATCTTTTATTTGCCAAACGGCAACCGTCCACCTGGCGACAGTATGGTCGGCGCGCAGAATGTTGGCGGTTAATTGCGCGCTGCCGTTTGCGCCAGGCGGTATGGGGATATTGAACCGTTGGCGCAGTGTTTCGCCGGTACGCCATGCACCGGTCGGATAATCGCGCCCGCCGACAAGCCATTTGCCGAGCGAAAAACGTCCATGTGCCGGTTGTAACGTCCATTCGATGGTATAATCATCCGGCAAGGGTGCATCCGTGTGCCAAACCGTATCTAGCAAAATTTGGTTACCCGGTCGAACATCTGTCGGCAATTGTTGGCTGTTCACATACAGCGATAACCCACTATCCAACGCCCCCGCCAATGCCAGCGACTGACCGGCAGCAAACGGCGCAACCTTTTCCGCCGGTAAAACACGCAATTCTCCCAATGGATATTGCAGCCGGTTGTCGGGCACAGTCCGCAGCGGAGCCAGCGAATCCGCCCCGTACACCAGTATGGCGAGCGTATATTCGCCGGGCAACAAATCGGCGGGGAGGGGAAGGATGAAATACGTGTCTGCTGTTTCTCCGGTCGTCCATCCGGTTGAATACCGCTGAAAGATATTGTTTTGCAGATATTTATCAACTGCCGTGATTTTATTGCCCACCGCATCTTTCAATATCAACGAAACTTTTAACGGTTCGGGATGGTCGGCGGTTTTTTGCCAGCGCAATCGCGCCCAGACGGTTTTGCCCGCTTTTGCCGCAGTATCATTTTCACGTTGCCCGCCAAACGCATATCCCGTCAGCGATATTTGCCCACCAAATGAGATTTGCGCCGGTAACAGTGTTTCTCTCGCCGAGAAATCAACATTTGGTGCGGGCAAATCGTAAGTGGTAATCACATACTCACCGAAATTGTGCCGGGCAGTTTCGGCTCCGTATTTTTGCAGATAGTAATCGAATACTTGTTTTGGGTCAGCCTGATTGTGTTTGGTGATTTTCCAGTCAACCACAAAAAGACGCTTTTTATTTTGCGCGATGGCGGTTAACTTTTGGGGAAGTGTAGTTTCATCGTTGGAAACCCAATAGTGTGGCGCAGCACTGTGGGTGAGCCGGTAGAAAAAATTTACGCTGCCATTGGGAGAAACGGAGCCTGCCGCCGTGTTGCGCAGCAAAATGAAAGCGGCATCCGGTTCTGCCAGCGATGCCATATCGGCTACCAACCGGGGAGCATAATCGTCGAAACCGGCTAATGCCGCCGGTGTGTGCGCCCAATCGTTAAAATAATAACGATACTGCTGCCAAAGCTGCGTGCCACTCAAAAAGATTATCCATCCCAGTACACCGCCGCCGAGCAGTATCCACATCAAATTTTTGATTGCCGCGGCGCGCCACCGACGCAATGGCATGATTATCAACCATTTAAACACCTCATTGACGGGCAAAGCCGTCAAAATGGCAAGCGGGGCAAAAACGCCGACCGCCCGCGACGAATGCGGCACTCTATCGGGGGCGAGCGCCGCCGGTACAATTGTCAATCCCCACCATAACAGCAAAAAACGATACGGCGCTTGTTTTATCCGCAACAGTGTAATGACGATGCCCGCAAATGCCAACAAAGGCAGCGGCGCCATCCAAAATTGTGAAATTTGTCCGGCGGCGAGCCACTGCACGGGTTGCAATCCGAATGCGGCAAAATTGCCGCTGATGCCGTGCCACAGCGCGCCCCACGGGTCGCCATGGTTAATGACGGGGTTTAAAAAAGACGCTTCGCCCATCCGCGCAGATGCCCCCTGATTTCGATGCCCGATGTAGAAAAGAACCAACGGCAAGATACCGACAAAAAAAACGCCGGAAAAAATCAGTCGGTGGCGTTTGGTGATTTTCAAGACCATGCGGGCATCAATTTTGGAAATTCCCCATTCCAGCAGCAAAAATCCAAATGTGAGCGAGATGATGGCAACACCGGCGATATAACTATACAAAAGCAGCGCCAAAACGCCGCCCGCCAGCAAAAAATATACCGGTTTTTTTTGGCGATGCCCCAACC
>JALVZI010000051.1:10265-15598 GCA_027022125.1 Anaerolineae bacterium
CTTCCAACAGTTGGAAAAAGACCAAATGTACCATCGAAAAGGCAATGCGGTTGATGGTGACATACGCGGGCGTTACCGCCAGCAATAACGATGCCACCGCCGCCGAGACGATGGCATTTTCATCGTCTGCCAATAACGTTTTTGCCGCCACAAAAAGCGCGGGGATGGTCAACAAGCCAAACAGACTCGCTTGAAAACGCAACGCCATTTTCCCAGGTTCAAAAAGCAAAAAAAAGAGTGCCACAATATGCGCTGACAAAATTCCGGCGCCGCCCTGCCCTTCCACATACAGCGCGGGTCCGGTATCTAAAATTTGCAGCGCGCCGCTGCCAAAAACTGCCTCGTCGCCATTTAATGCCGGAGGAACTTCACCGAGTTTATAGAAACGCAAAAAAGCGGCAACCACAATAGCGGTCGCCAGCAACAGGTATGAAATTATGATGAGTTTTCTGTCGGATTTTACCATGTCAACGTAACCGAATCGCTACCGGCGGAAACGGGCAGTCTGCGTCCGTCGGCGGGATTGTACAATCCCACTCGAATCGCTGTTACCGCCGATAAATCGACAGCAGAAAATTGCAATTCATCGGTAATCACCTCGCCCGAAATCCATCCGGTTGTGGGAGCTGCGCCATTTTGAGGTTCGCGGTCTATTTGGGCAACAATTTGCCCATCGGCGTCCAGCAAATGCACAAATACTTTATATGCCGTGACCGTTTCCCGTTGGCTCTGCCAATAGAGCGTCAAATTTACCGTGCCCGGCGATGTTTCGGGCAGGTTCAAATCGTACCCCAGCAGACTGATTATGTCGCCGAAAGTAACATTCATTGAATGTTGCATGTACGGTACGGTGAAATTGCGCGGACGACCGGCAACCGTCACCTGCCCCAACGAAACCGACGCTGCGCTGACACCGGTCAGCAATAATTGAAGTTGATATTCGCCGGAAGGGGTTTCTGCGGGAACGATATAATCCAGAAATTGACGCACAACCATGCCAGAGCGCCACTGTTGCGTGGGGAAAGAATCGCCGCCCAATAACTGCGGTTGTCCCAAATGGATGGTCTCACCGTCATTTGCCAGTTGAGCAGATACGGTAATATTCGGTGGCAGAGTATCGCTGCTGCTTTGCCACCACAATACCGCCGTCCCCCTATCGCCGGGGCGAAGTTGGGTCGGGAAGGGTTGGTCGTATCCGATGAAACGCAGGCTATCCCCAAATAAAATCGGGGTGACAGGTTGCGCGATACCGAGCGTTTTCACTTCCGGTATATGCTTCGGGGCAAGCAGTTGCGTTTCGCCCAGCGGATATGCCAAATCCGCGCCCGTTTTGGCGACTGACGGCGCAAATCGGTGGCTCTGCCCGTTTTCATCCAAGCGGTAGAGTACCGTTTTCAAACGATACCGACCGGGCGGTGTGCCGGGTGTCACCGACAGCAGGTAATAATCGCGCTCGGTTCCGCCGGTGTCCCATGTTTCGGTTCCGCGATGCCGTTTATTGCTCAATAACGGCTTGTCGGTTTGCCCCACAATATGCCCGTCGCCATCTTCCAGCCATATTCCGACTTGGACATTTGGAGTTTCTGCCGCCAATTTTTGCCACGCCAATTCTACCCACACCGGCTCATCCGCAACCACCGTCGGCGCAAAAGCGAAACCGGTCAACGCGAATTTCCCCTCAAAACTGACATTCGCGGTCGTCAGCGGCGCTTGCGAGATTTCAGGCGCGGATGTATCCAGTTGGAAATAATCAATGTCGAAATACTTGTGTTGGGTTTGATTTTGATATGTGCCCCATTTTTCAAAAATGTAATGCAGTACTCCGGCGGGGTCGGCGCCGGTATGTTTGCTGACTTTCCAATGAATCACACCAACTCGAGATTTGCCCGCCACCAGTGAACGCACATCGGCAAATAATGTGGTTTGGTCATCCCACACATACGCATACGCCGCTTTTCCGCGATTTTTGTACAGAAATTCGAGGGTGGCGCTTTCCGGGTACAGCGCCCCCGATGCGGTATCCGCCGGCAGGATGTAAATTGTATCGGCATCGCCTTCCGTAACCATTGTATCTGCCAACTCGAAATCGTAAATATGGTTCGTCAGGGCTATGGCTTCGCTATTTAGTTGATGCAAATAATAGCGAGTGTATGTATCGTCAACCAAAGTGACCGTTGAAATGGCAACCAACAGCGCCCCGATTGCCAAAAACGTTTTTTGCCAACGGGGATACCGTTTCATCAACACCGATAATGTTACCACTATCGCCAAACCGGTCAGAATTACGGTGGGGGTGATTGCGCCGATGGCGCGTCGCAGGTGCGGGACAGCGCCTTCCGGAGCAATGGTACAGGGGGCGAACATTATCAGCCACCATATACCCAAAAACAGATACGGCGGTTTTTTATGCTGCCAAATAACAATGCCCAATCCAACCAAAAACAATCCCAGCGACAGGTTATCCAACCCGTGGGCAATCGGCACACCCATAACCTGTCGCACAAACGGAACAAATCCGGCAAAACTGCCCACAACACTTTTGAACAATGTTCCCCACGGGTCGCCGTGGTTGATGACCGGACTTAAAAATGTAAACGAACCCATACTTCTCTGCAATCCGCCAAAAAGGTACACGCCCATCAATGTGCCATAAAACATACCACCGATGACCGCCACCAATACCAATAGCGAAAAATGGGTACGCAAGAAAGGAGAAGATTTTCGGCGAACTATGGCATCTGCCAAAAAGAATATCAGTAAAATTAACGGGGTTAGCTTAAATGGTACATAGGCAAATGCCGTTAATCCCAGCAACACGCCGGCAACAACTGCCCAGAGGATTTTGCGCGCAGACAGCATTCGCCATAATGCCCAAAAGCACGCAGCCTGCACCAATAGCCCTAAATTCACCGCGAACGCGATACGGCTATGGCTAACATGCCAACGCGCCACAGAAAGCAGTAAAACGGCAACGATTGCCACGACAAACGATTGTCGGTGTGACAAAGTTGCGGCAAAGAGTTGGCGAACCAAAAAATAAGTTGCCCCGATACCCACCACGCTGATAGCCACAACCAACCCCCGCGCCGAAGCAATGCTCGCGCCAAACAAACTGAATGTGGCAGCCATCAAATACGCAAATAACGACCCTTCGCCACCTTCGTGCGGGGTGATAAAATAGAAGTGTCCCTGCTGTATCAGTTGCGCGTCAATTGCGATGTTTCCTTCGTCCGGGAAAAACGCGGGCGGAACTTTATCCAAACCATATACACGAAAAAAGAATGCTAGCGCCAAAACAGCGATGAGCGCTCCGTATTCCCAACGAAATGCTTTCTTTAACACATTCATCTGCGGTTATTTGGGCATTGCTTTTATCATGTGATATGCCGGGCGGGGCCAGGCATCGGGCCAGCGCGGAACGACGATGCTCCAATACCATTGCTCGTCATCCTGTGTCCAATCGGCATCGGGCATGTAAATTAAACTCATAACCCCAATCCACGGTTGCCAGTTTTCTTTGGCATACTGATACGCCCGCACAATATATTCACCTTGCGTTTGTTCCGACACATGAAACCATTTGTAGGGGGAATTCGGTCTATTATCTGTGGTCC
Source organism: Anaerolineae bacterium (assembly GCA_027022125.1). Classification (GTDB taxonomy): domain Bacteria; phylum Chloroflexota; class Anaerolineae; order 4572-78; family 4572-78; genus JANTHQ01. The sequence continues at coordinate 13,880 of JALVZI010000051.1, forward strand.
AACCAAATTCCATAATGGCAATCCGTTTATCGGCGTCGCCATTTTGCACCATTAACTGGCGAACATCTTCAACATGGCGAAAACAATAGATGCGCCGCAGTTCTTCCGGTGTACCCGCTTGAAAATCGCCGGGGTTGGCATAATTCGGGTCACGAGCTACCTCGCCGGGATCCATTTCAGGGGGCGCTCTGTATCCGGCGGCATTCACCCCCAACATATCGAAATACGGCTGCGCGCCGGCATCATACAATCCCTGAACAAAATACATATCGGGCATTGCCACATCATCGTTACGAGTGGTTGGCGCCAACCCGGCTGTAATCACGATGGCGTTAGGGTCTGCTTTTTTTATGGCTTGATATGCCACCTTCAGCAGTTGGGTATATTCTGCGGGATTGGGCGGACGGTTGCCCCACTCTCGCGCCAAGTTCGGCTCATTCCAAATTTGATATGCCTGTATGCGTCCTTTGTACCGAGCGGCGACCGCATACACAAAATCTGCGTAATCCTGATAATTATCCGGTGGAGAAATATCCGGGTAATTGCCGCCCGCCCATGCGGGTTGCACCCCCAACCGGGCAATGACATGCAATCCATATTTGTCAATTTGGTCCATCATACGGTCGGTGTTTTCCCAATTGAACTGACCTTTGCCCGCACCTTCGATTTCTCGCCATGCAAACTCCTGTTTCACCCACCGAAAACCGGCATCTTTTATCAACCCCAAATCCCGCTCGGCGACTTCCGGACGCCAGTAGAGGAACGCCTGAATGCCATAATCGGGCGATGCCATCGGCACGAGACCGGACGGTGCGGGCGACGGCTGCGGCGCAGGTTGAGTCGCTTCCACGGGGGCGGGGGTTGCCGCCGGTTCCGGCGGTTTGGTGGTCTGCGCAACAGGAATCGGCGTCGCGGTGGCTTCCGGCAGGGTTTGCGGTTGTGCCGGTTGCTGCTCGGTGGGGGCGGCGGTGACAAATTTTACCACCGCCGGCGGGGTGGTTTCAACCGGCACTTTCGGCGCAGACGGTTTGTAAAAAAACATCGCAAATACGGCGAACCCCGCCGCGCACACTACCGCCAGCCCGATGGTGATACCCACCACATACGGCAGCCAGCCATTTTTTCGATTTTCCATAAATACACCTCGATAATTTCAGAATTAGACGTGGTTCATTGATGTCCAAATCGTAACTGCTCAACACATCAGCGCACACTGTTCACCTCGAATAATCGTAGGGGCAGCCCTTGCGGCTGCCCTATTTCGGGCGACCATAAAGGTCGCCCCTACGGCAAGGATATTGAAATACATCCCTTGCTCCCTGCTCCGTGCTTCCTGCTTCACATTGGCAACAGTCGGTTATTTGCAAAGATGATTGCCAGCCAAAATGAACTGCGTCCAGAATCACATTCAACAACCCGGTTATTTTAACGCAGCACCCCGAATCGCCAAATTTGAGCCGGTTATCATTTGCCGATTTTCCCCCGTTCCGGCGAAAAATCCGCCAAAATGCGTAGTGCATCATCCAATCTAAAAAGTAGGATTACTCTCTCTGTAACGGCTCATCTGAAAAAAGGTTAATTTTTCACCACAGAGGCACAAAGACGCGGAGAATTTAAAAAATTTTTGAGTTCCGGTTCAAATTTTCACCGAAAATTTCAGATACCGCCGCATAACGGGCTCTCAAACCTTATTTTCTCTGTGCCTCTGCGCCTCTGTGG
>JALVZI010000052.1 GCA_027022125.1 Anaerolineae bacterium
CAGCATGGCGACACTTTCGCCCCGCCGCCGCCCCGCGCGCCCGAATTGCTGCCACGTGCTGGCGGGCTATCCCGGAACCATCGCCAGCACGTGGCAGCAATTCGGGCGCGCGGGGCGGCGGCGGGGCGAAAGTGTCGCCATGCTGATTGCCAGTCAAGCCCCGCTCGACCAGTTTTTGATGGCGCATCCGCACTATTTTTTCGACCGCAGTCCCGAACACGCCCGCATTGACCCCGACAATCTGATGATTGTGCTGAACCATTTGCAGTGCGCGGCGTATGAACTCCCCTTCGATGCCGATGAACCCTACGGGCGATTCCCCAACCCCGCCGATGTGCTGGAACATCTGGCGGCGGCGAGCAATCTGCGGCAGGCAGGGGGACGGTATCACTGGGCGGGCGAAGGCTATCCCGCCGAAGGGGTCAGTCTGCGGGCGGCGGGCATCCACACTGTCGCTATCACCGTCACCGACAACGACGGCGCGGTCAACACCATCGGCGAAGTGGACATCGCCAGCGCGCCGCGACTGGTTCATCCCGGCGCAATTTATCTGCACGAAGGGGAAAGTTACCAAATCAACCGGCTCGATTTGGAGGGCGGGCGCGCGGAAGCCGTGCCGGTGCAGGTGGGCTACTATACCCAGCCGCACGTTTCCACCGATATTGAAATTTTGGAAACGGAGGAACACGATACCGCCACCGTGCCGGAACGCGCGCGGGGGATGGTCGCCGTTTCAACCGAAGTGACGGGCTATAAAATGGTGCGCCGCTACACGCATGAAACGCTCGGTTTTAACGATTTGGATATGCCGCCGCAGACATTTGAAACCACCGCATATTGGCTCATCCTGCCCGATGAAACGCTGGACAAACTGCGCGACGCCGGTATCTGGCATCGAGACCCGCTAAATTACGGCGACGAGCAATTTTGGCAGCACCAGCGAGACGCCGCCCGCGCCCGCGACGGCTATCGCTGCCGTCACTGCGGCGCGCCGGAACCGCCGCATCGCCGGCACGATGTGCATCACATTCGCCCGCTGCGGCTTTTTCTGGAAGAAGCCGCCCGCAACGGCATTGACCCGCGCTCGGTGTACCCGCAGGCGCACCGGCTGGAAAACCTGATGACCCTCTGCCCGACATGCCACCGCCGCGCGGAAACCATCGTCCGCACGGTGAACGCCTGGGGCGGGCTGGCGCACGCGCTGCACAATCTCGCCCCGCTATTTTTGATGTGCGACCCGCGCGACATCGGCGTGACATTTGAGAGCATCCCCGGCGCGGATACCCGTCCCACCATCACCCTGTACGACAGCATTCCGCTGGGGCTGGGTTTCGCCGATGAACTTTTCGACCTGCACCGCGATTTGCTCGCCGCCGCGCTCGATTTGACGCGCGATTGCAGTTGTCGGCATGGTTGCCCCGCCTGCGTCGGTCCTCCGCCGGAAGACGGTCTCGACCTGCGCGGCGAAACGCGGCAGTTGCTGGAAGTTTTGAATTGGTCTGAAGTCTAAAGTTCCAAGTCCAAAGTCGGATGGCGGGCAGTGGGCAACTTTTAGTTCAAAGTTCAAAGTTCAAAGTTCAAGGTTCAAGATTGCAGAGTAGCAAAGTCTCACCAGCACATTTTCACACCTTCTCACCTTCCCACTCTCTCACTTTCCCACTTGCTCACTCGCTATTCGCTATTCGTAACTCGCTATTCGCAACTCGCTATTCCCGAATCGCTTGCCGCACGCGGAACGCCACATCGTTGAACGCGCCATCATACAGCAGCGAAATATTGCGCGGGCGGGAAATATCCACTGGAATGGCGGCGGTCAATCGCCCCGGACGCGGCGACAGCACCAGCACCCGGTCTGCCAAAAAAACGGCTTCGCGGATATTGTGCGTCACCATCACCACCGTTGCGCCGAGTTCGCGCCACAGGTTGGTCAGTTCCAAATTTAGATTCTCGCGGGTCAGTGCATCCAGCGCGCCGAATGGCTCATCCAGCAGCAACACCTGTGGTTGGTGAACCAGCGTGCGGGCAATCACCACCCGTTGCTGCATCCCCCCCGAAAGTTCGTGCGGGTGGCTGTGCGAAAATTCAGTCAACCCGACCAGTTTCAGCGCCCGCCGAACCGCACCGGCGGCATCCGGCGCGTCGGCGCGCCCCGAAATTTCCAGCGGCAAGCGCACATTCTCCCACACCGACCGCCACGGCATCAGATTCGCATTTTGAAAAACCAGCCCGATTTCCGCGCGCGGCGCAGTCAGTTTTTCGCCGTTGAACCGCACCTCTCCCCGGTCGGGCGGCAGCAAACCCGACAGCAAGCGCAGCAGCGTGGTTTTCCCGCACCCGGACGGTCCCACAATACACAGAAACTCACCGGGGCGCACGCCAAATGAAACATCCTCCAGCGCAAAAACATCGCCCCGCCGCGACGGGAAGGATTTATACAGATGGCTGGCAGTTAGAATTTTGTCATTGGTCATTGGTCATTTGTTATTGGAGATTGGTTATTGGTTATTGGAATTAGCAACTAGGGCGTGTTGACGTTTTGTTTTCAGTGGGAAAAACGCATCCTGAGTAGTGGTTCACTGCGTGAACCGCGTATCGAAGGGCGTTTTTCTTGCCGATTTTTACCCTTCGATACGCCCTGCGGGCTACTCAGGATGAAAAATCGGCAAACGTCAACAGAACCTAATCTCTAATCTCCAATCGCTAATCTCCGCTCACAAACCGATTGGTGAACATATTATCAGGATTCACATCCGTTTCGATGAGTCCGCTCTCGCGCATAAACGCCACCGAATCCGCCCACACCTGCGCATCGGACACGCCGGGGCGGTCGCTTTTCCACAGCGCAATGGACGCCGCCAGCACTTTTTTCTGCGTCGGGGCGTCGGCATCGGTCATATCGGGGATAAACTGCCGTGACAGGTCGAAAGCCTCATCGGGATGGTCAATAGTGTACTGCAACCCTTTCAGCGATGCGCGCACCATTTTCGCCACCAATTCCGGATTTTCGGCAATCAGTTTTTCGTTGGTCACAATGCCGTTTGAAACCAAATCGAGATAATCCGACACCTGAATGACAGTCACCGATTTGCCTTCTGCCGTCAACTGTACCGGCTCATTCGCCAGATAGACCACCGCCGCATCAACCGTGCCCTGATTGAGCGCCTCCGCCTGCGTGAACCCGATTTCCTGCAAATTGACGCTCGTTTCGTCCACCCCGGCGGCATACGCCAGACCCTTCCACGCCACAAAACTCGCGCCGAAACGCCCCGGAATGCCAACCGTGCGCCCGTTCAAATCGGTGGGTTTTTTGATACCGCTTTCCGCCAGCGCCGCCACCCCGACGGGATATTTCTGGTACCATTTCATCACATACACCACCGGCAACCCCTGCGCCCGCGCCAAAATCACCTGGTCGCCGCTGGCAATGGCAAATTGACGCTCGTCCTGCGCGGTGAGCGCGACAAAATCATTTTCAAACCCGTGTTCCAGCGACACGTCCAGCCCTTCTGCGGCGTAAAATCCTTTTGCCTGCGCGACATAAAACGGCGCAAACTGGATATTCGGCACAAAACCGACGCCCAAATCGATGTGAGTCAACTCGGCGGGGGTTGCCGGTGCGGTGGCGGGAGCGGGCTTCGGCGCGCACGCCGCGAGAAAGATTGCAAGAATTGCTGAAAGGAAAATAAGTTTGTTCATTGTATGACTCCTTGAGTTTTTAGGTTCTGTTGACGTTTGCCGATTTTTCATCCTGAGTAGCCCGCAGGGCGTATCGAAGGGTGAAAATCGGCAGGGAAAAACGCCCTTCGATACGCGGTTCACTGCGTGAACCGCTACTCAGGATGCGTTTTTCCCACTGAAAACAAAACTCAACACGCCCTAGTCGTCAGTCGTCAGTTTTCAGTTTTCAGCGGTCAGCGGGCTGACGACTGACTACTGCCTACTGATAACTAACCACTCTCTCCACCAGCGATACCGCGCCGTACAGCACCAGTGCGATGGCGACCAGCGCGAAAATCGCCACAAAAACGAGCGGGGTGTTGAACAATCCGCGCGCCTGATTGATGAGAAAGCCCAATCCCTGCTCCGCACCGACAAATTCGCCGACCACCGCGCCGATGACCGACAGGGTAACACTGACCTTCAACCCGCCAAACAGCACCGGCAGCGCGGCGGGAATTTCCAGTTTGATGAACGTCTGCCAGCGATTGGCATTCAGCGAGCGCATCAGTTCGCGCAAATCGGCATCCACCCCGCGAATGCCCACGATGGTATTGACCAGCATCGGGAAAAAGACAATCAGCGTAACGATGAGCATTTTGCTGAGATACCCCGCGCCGAACCAGATGATGAGCAGTGGCGCGATGGCAACCACCGGCACAGACTGCGACGCGACGATATACGGCGCGAGCAGTCGCTCCAACCAGCGATTTTTTGCCAGCAGATAACCCAGCACGGTCGCCGTGGATACCCCCAGCGCCAATCCGGCAAAAATTGCGCGGAGGGTGGCTTGCGCGTGCCGCCACAGCGAGCCATTCGCCCACGCGGTGGTAAACGATGCCGCCACATCCATCGGCGCGGGCAGAATGAATTTCGGATACCCGCCGAGCCACACCACCGCCTGCCACACTGCCACAAATACCGCTATCGCCAGCGGGACGAGCAAAATATGCAATTGCGCTCGCCAGTGGTTTTCACCGGATGAGCGGTTGGCGCGCCACTGCCAGCGCGTTTTTTGTGCCAATCGTGTCATTTCTTGCATATCAATCATCCTTGTGTTGCGTGTTGCGTAATTTTAGGCAACCTCAGTTCGGAATTTCAGAGAACCTTCCCGCCCGGCAATTTGTAGTAGGGGCGAAGCGGCGCTTCGCCCCTACTACAAATTGCCCGCCTCGCAATACCACCCTGTATTACACTTTATTCATCGAACTGGTTGAAACTTTTTGTGTGACTGAATTTCAGCCACGAATTTCCACAAATTTCACGGAT
>JALVZI010000053.1 GCA_027022125.1 Anaerolineae bacterium
TCACCGGCGAGACGTGTCCGCAGTATTTGTTGCTGGATGATATCGTGTACGACCGCGACGGTGTGGCGGGGGCACTGCCGGTGTGCGCGCCGCCCATTCGTCCGCACGGCGAACAGCGAAAAATATGGCAGGCGCTGGCAGACAACCATTTGCAAATTGTCACCACCGACCATTGCCCGTTCACTGTGGAGGAAAAAGCCAGCGGGCTGGGCGATTTCAGCCGGATTCCGGGGGGGGTACCGGCAATAGAAATGCGATTCCCGCTGCTGTACACCTATGGTGTGCGCGCCGGATTCTTCTCCGAAAATCGGTGGGTGGATATGGCTTGCACCAAACCCGCCGAAATGCTCGGTTTTACCCGCAAAGGGCATATCGCGGTGGGATATGATGCCGATATTGTGGTTTTCGACCCGGAAAAAACGCTGACCATCTCGCCGGAAACGCTGCACGAAACCGCCGGATGGACGCCGTATGATGGCGTTTTGGTGCGGGGGATGCCTGCCGTGACATTCAGTCGCGGGCAGATTCTGGTTCAAAACGGCGAATTTTCGGGCAAACCGGGGCAGGGAAAATTTGTGGTGCGGCGGCTGGTTCAATGAAAAATGAAAAGTGCAAGTATCTATTCAGGGGATGGAAAACCGTAGGGGCACGCTGCAGCGTGCCCTTACGAAACCAAAAGAATCGGTTGGTTCGCGCTAAAATGCGTAGGGGCGGCTCGCGAGCCGCCCCTACGAGTGCGTTTTTCCCTGTCGATTTCATCCTGAGTAGCCCGCAGGGCGTATCGAAGGGTGAAATCGGCAAAATACCACTGTACGCTGAATGGTTACAGGGATTCGTTGAATCGCTGAATCGCCCATTCGCCCATTCACCCATTTGCAAATTCGCTCATTCGCAGATTCGCCCATTCGCAAATAAAAGAGGCACGCCGCGGCGTGCCTCTTTTGACTTCTACCGATATGGACTAATGCCCGTGTCCGTGTGCGCCGTGCGCGTGCCCGTGTGCCAGCTCTTCGTCGGTGGCGGGGCGCAGGGCGGCAATCGAAACGTCAAAATTCAGCGTTTCACCGGCTAACGGATGGTTAAAATCGAGCAGCACCCCTTCGTCGCGGATTTCTTTCACCACGGCTTCCAGCGGATGCCCTTCCGGCGTTGCCATTTGCAGGCGCATGCCGGGTTCCAGCGCCAAATCATCGGGGAACACATCGTGGCTCAACAATTGGACGGCGTTCGGGTCAACATCGCCGTACCCGTCGGCGGGCGCAACCGATACCTTTTTGCTGTCGCCAACTTCCATGCCGTACAGTTCGCGTTCCAGCCCCGGAATCAACTGCCCGTGTCCGTGCAGGTATGCCAGCGGCTCCTGCCCGCGAGAGGTATCAATTTCCGTGCCGTCATCCAGCGTCAGGGTGTAATCGATGCTCACGACTACATCATCAGCCACAGTCATTTTGTCAGTCATTTTTAATCCTTTCAATTTTTTGCAAAAAACCCCAGACAGTATCAGTCTGGGGTTTCCAATTCCAACAAACTTATGCCTTCGCGGAGAATATAGCGCAAATTTTCGCTGCGGTCAATTTTGACCGGGCGATATTGTGACAGAGAGGGTATTTTTTGTGATTCCGCACAATTCGGTATAATGTTCTTTCAACTCTGGTAACTGCTCAGAGGGCAGAAAAACGTAGGGGCGGCTCGCGAGCCGCCCCTACGAAACCGAAAAAATCGGTCAGTTCACGCCAAAATCCGTAGGGGCGACCTTTATGGTCGCCCGAAACAGGGCAGCCACAAGGGCTGCCCCTACGATTGTTTAAGACGAGCAGTGTGCGCTGAGTAGTTACCAACTCTGATAGAAAGGTGATACAAATGGAAAATCCACAGCAAATGATAGACATCCCGCCGCCACAAAACGGGTCGAAAATGGCGCTTGCTGCTGCCATAGCGGTGATAACATTTTTGGCAGGGCTGGTGATTGGTTTTTTGGCGCGTCCTGCCATTGTGCCCGACGCGGTTGTGGTGGTGACCGCTACCCCCGATGCGGCAGCCATAGCGCAGGCTGCGGCGACGCCCACTCCCAAACCACAGGGGACAATTATGGATACGGTGCTGGCTGATGCGCGTCACAGTCAGGGCGATGTCAACGCGCCGGTGACCATTGTCGAGTTCAGCGATTTTAAATGACCGTACTGCGGGCGTTTCGCCGTCGACTCGTTGGGTCGAATCCGTGAGCAGTATGTGAATACCGGAAAAGTGCGGTTTGTGTATAAAAATTTCGCCATTTTGGGTGTTGAATCGATGACGGCGGCGGAAGCCGGTGAATGCGCCGAAGACCAGGGCAAATTCTGGGAGTTGCACGATGCCATTTACGCCGACCAAGTGCAGAATCGAACGATTTTAAACGCCGATGTGCTGACGGCGATGGCGGTGGAAGCGGGTGTGGATGAAGCCTCTTTCCGCGAGTGTCTGTCTTCCGGCAAATACCGGGATGCGCTCACCGAAGAAGCGCTGTCCACCCAGCGAATGGGGGTTCGCGGCACACCGGCATTTTTGATAAACGGGGTGTTTGTTTCGGGTGCACAGCCGTTTGAAGTTTTCCAGCAAATTATTGAAGACCAATTGCAAAATGAATAGCGAGGGTTTATGACCGATACAGCCAACGCGCCACTCATTGGTATTTTGGCGCGACATGACAAAAGTGTAACCTATCGTCAAAGCGCGGTTAACGCGCAAAACGAAGCGTATCTGCACGCGGTGACACAAGCGGGCGGCATTCCGTTCATCATTCCGTTAAACTTGCCGGAAAGTGCGCTGCGGCGATTGTACGATTTGTCGGACGGACTGCTTTTTGCCGGCGGCGGCGATATTGACCCTGTGTTGTATGGCGCAGAGCCGCGCGGCGATGAATCGGATATGCAGCGTGACCGCGATGATGCCGAAATACAACTCGTCCGCTGGGCGGCGGCAGACAACAAGCCGGTGCTGGCGATTTGCCGCGGCACCCAGATTATCGCCGTGGCGCTGGGCGGGTCGCTGGTGCAGGATTTGCCCAGTGAAATGCCGCAAGCCGAGCGGCACCACCATCGCTATTTGGCAGCGGATGGGCACAAAATCACTGATTTGATTCACGATGTAGAATTGACGCCATCCGCCAAATTGAGCCGGATTTTGGGTGTCACTCGATTGCGGGTGAACAGTATGCACCATCAAGCCGTGAAAGATGTGCCGTCGCCGCTGACAGTGGTGGCACGCTCGGAAGACGGGGTGATTGAGGCGGTGGAATTGCCGGCGCACCGATTTTTTGTCGGGGTGCAGTGGCATCCGGAAGTGCTGGTGGATACAGACCCCGCCGCGCGGGCGATATTTTCCGCGCTGGTTTCGGCAGGCAACGGGCAATAAAAAAGGCGACCGCAATGGTCGCTTTTTTTGAGCCCCCGGTCGGATTCGAACCAACGACCGGCTACTTACAAGGCTTATAGGGTAGCTGTACTCATTCTGTGATGCCGCATAGTGATAATCGCTCCCGAAAATATTTTGATTGTGAACTTATTGAAACTTTTTGTGTGTTTGAAATTCAGCCACGAATTTCCACAAATTTCACGAATTTTAAATGCCATTCTGGAATTTCCCGCAGGGAAATATCCGGAATGACATTAAAAATCAGTGAAATTTGTGGTTGGAAATCTTTCATCTGCGTAAGTCCTACTTTGCTTACTTCCTGTTCCTTGCTTCCTACTCCATGTTGGCACCGGACGGTTATTTGTCAGGATAATTGTCAGTCAAATGAACTATGCCCAATTTTCTGAATAATTATGTGTACCCTTTAATTTTTCGGGAGGATAATATGAAAGCGCTGCCACGATATGTTGTTGTAATTGTATTTTTGAGTTTGGTATTGCTCTTACTAACGTCCACCGGCAATTCTTTGCCGACTGCGGCGCAAGAGCCTGCCCTTCTGTCAACGGATGAGATGACACTCGTTCAGGTGACGCATATCACTAATACTACCAGTACCACTTTCGAAGACGCACTTCTCAGCGGCAATGGACGCAAAGTTGTCTACGCCGCGCCTGCAGGAAACGGTGAAGAGACACTTTATCTGGCGAATAGTGACGGCACGGGAACGCCCTATGCTTTTGACAGCAGTGTAGGCGATCCGGAAATAAAAAACTTTTCGCTCGTAGACGTTAGTTACGACGCGAAAAAAATCCTCTATTTTAAGCACGATTATAAATCCGATTGCCATGAAACCCGTGATAGCATCTGTGGATACTATCTTTACGATGCAGAAACCCAAACCGGCGTTGAAGCGCCCGTTTGCTATAGAGATTCTCGGAGTAATTACCGGCACTGTCTTTGGACTCGACCTTACGAGCCTGACACAACGCCAATGGTTTTAAGTGGCGACGGCAAATACATTTTTATGCTTTCCAAAAGTGGATGGTATTGCGAACCTACTAAACTTCCGACCGGACATTGGGATTGGAAGTGCAGTGTAAGCGACGGAGACCTCAGATTGTGGCGAGCACCCACCGACGCGCTCTCTGACCCTGATGCTGTGGAATTATGGGCAGATCTTGAAGACGCGGTCCCCAATGGCGGGCGTATATACGACTTCGGTCAACTTCGTGCAGATTACGCCTCGGATTTGGCGGCTTTTACCCTGACTCTGTTTGATGACCAAAATCAAGTCCTCCCCGAATCAGGCATTTATTTCAGTCGGGGCGACGGTTTGCAACTGCAACCCACCGCCTATTATACACTGACTCGAAATTACGACCTTGAATTAAGCGCAGATGGAAAGTGGATTGCCTACACCTATGCTGACAGTGGTTATGAGTATTACATTCAACATGCCAACGGCAGTCCGCGTTACACAAACACGTTTCCCAATCCTCCCGCAAACCATCTTCTTAAAGGCATTACTCAAAATGGCGAGCAAGTATTGTTCTATGATAACGAACAAAACGATTATGCTTTTT
>JALVZI010000054.1:0-484 GCA_027022125.1 Anaerolineae bacterium
CTCTCACTCCCCCCTTCCCCGAGGGAAAGGGGGGATACAGGGGGGATGGGGGAAATCCTCAAAAGGTATTTGTTGCCAACAAATTATAACTTTTGCTTCTTCAAATGTTCGGCTGCGTAACATCAGTTACCTAATCAGCCTACCAGGAGAAAAATATGCACACCCTCAAAAACCTCGCCATTGGTTTGGCGTCCGGAATCGTTTTGGTTATTACCGCAGCAATACCCATTTTAGCCCAAGGCGGTACCACCTACTATGTCAACGCAGCAACCGGCAGCGACAGTAATATCTGCACGACATCGAGCGCGGCGTGTCTTACCATCACCGGGGCTATTTCAAAAGCCACCTCCGGCGACACCATCGAAATTGCCGCCGGAACATATACCGAAAATGTTATCATTCAAAAGTCGTTAACGCTGCACGGCGCAGGCGCGGATACCACCACCATTGATGGCGGCGGGGTTGACCGCGCACTGCTGGTTCA
>JALVZI010000054.1:494-4966 GCA_027022125.1 Anaerolineae bacterium
GGGGGGCAACCGTGTCGGTTTCCGATATTGGCTTGACCAACGGCAAAGCCCCATCCACTTATCCTGCATACGGCGGCGGGGTAATGAATTTCAGCAATCTAACGTTGCAGCGCGTGCGAGTTTTCAGCAATACGGCGGAAGCAGGCGGCGGTATTGCCAGCAGTGGCAGCGGCACGACCTTGTTGGTGGTTCAATCGAGCGTTATCAGCAACCGTACCACAACCGGAGACGGGGGCGGCATTTACACATTCTTCAACAGCACGGTTACTGTTTCCGACACGATTATCAGCGGTAACAGCGCCGGTCAATATGGCGGTGGATTTGCAACATATGCAGGCACGGCGGCTACTATTACTCGCAGCACCATTCAAAATAATCAAGCATATTTTGGCGGCGGGATTTACAATGCCGGCTCGCTAACTATCGAGAAAAGCACCATTGCCGAAAATAGTACACTGTCCGGTGGAATTGCTGGCGGTATTTATCAAGGTTATAACACCGCAATTATGACGGCGACCAACGTGACCGTCAGCGGCAACAGTGCCGGCAATAACTATGGCGGGATAGTTAACTATAGCGGCAGCATGGCTATCTTTTTCAGCACAATCGCCAACAACAGCCGACAAAGTACCGCCAGTAACGGATATAACGGCATTATGTTTTCTTCGGGGAATATGACCATTAGCGGTACAATTGTAGCCAATAACGCCGAGCGGCAGTGCAGCGGTAGCGGTGACCCATCATGGACATCAACCGATAGTCTAGCCAGCGATATTTACTGCTCTTTTGCTACCGTCGGCGACGCAAATCTGTCTGCATTGGGGAATTACGGCGGCAACACGGCAACACATTTGCTGTTGCCGGGCAGTGACGCCATTGACGCGGTGGGCGGCGCTTGCCCGTCCACCGACCAGCGCAACATTTCCCGCCCGGCGGACGGCGACGGCAACAACACCGCCGCCTGCGACATCGGCGCGGTTGAAATGCGAAATCTGGTGTCGGTGAGCGATGCCACCGTAACCGAAGGCGATAGCGGCACAATCACCGCCGTGTTCACGCTGACGCTGATGCCCGCCGCCACCGAGAATATCACCGTGACATACACTGCCACCGACAAAACCGCCACCAGCGGTGTAGATTACAGTGTTTCCGGCACGGAAGTTGTTTTCTCGCCCGGTGTCACCACCGCCACCATTAATGCCACCATTTTCGGCGATACGATTGACGAGACGGATGAAACCTTCCGTTTGGAACTTGCCAGCCCCAATGCCGATTTGCTCAATTCAACCGCCACCGGAACCATCATTGATGACGACGGGCTGTCATCGCTGATCATTTCCGGCGGGCAGACCGTATTGGAGGGCGACACCGGCACGCAAACCATCCCGCTGACGGTCACGCTGTCACCCGCCAGTAGCCTGCCGGTCAGCGTCAATTACGCCACCGAAGCCGGTACTGCTAGCGCCGGCAGTGATTTTGTGTCAGATAGCGGCATATTATCTTTTGCCGTTGGTGAAACCGTCAAAACCATCACTGTGACCATCAATAGTGATGAAGTTGATGAATCCGATGAGACATTCGGGGTGCGATTGAGTAATCCGACAAACGCCATTCTTTCGACCGATTACACAGCCATCAACATAGAAGATGACGATACAGCCAGACTTGACTTGGCGCCAATCCCCAGCATGTCTGTTGCCGAAGGTGACAGCGGCACCACCGCAGCCGTTTTCACCGTAACGATGAGCGTTCCGGCGGCATACACCGCCACCATTGATTACTACACAGACAACATCATCGGTTCGTCTCCGGAATATGCGACTGCCGGGTCGGATTATATTTCAGCAACGGGAACGATAACATTTGCGCCGGGCGTCGTGACGCAAAACATTACAGTACAGATAATCGGGGATACGACAGTAGAAGAAGATGAACGTTTTCGCCTCAGCTTAACAAACCCCTCGGCGCCGGTTTCTCTCGGTTTCAGTTCGAGTCAAATCTACATTCTCAACGATGATTTTTACGTCTATCTGCCGCTGATTCTGCGATAAACCCGGCTGACAAAAATGCGCGGCTCATCAATACGCAAAACCATCGCCGCCGCGAAATACACCGCGCCCCCGACGATAATTCCAACCGGTGCCAGCACCCACGGCGATGCACCGTTCAGTGCGCGCAATACCCCCCACAGCGCCAGCGCCATCACCGTGCCCGCCAGCAGCATTTTCAGCACGGGCACGGTGATGGGGCGCAGCGACAGCGTGCCGGGCAGTCGCCGCAGCAGTGCCGCCAGCCATACCATTTCCACCGTCACAGCGATGGAACTCGCCAGCGCGATGCCGCCGTGTGCCGCCCAACCCTGCCACGCAAAAGCGTTCATCAGCGCCCAACTGATCACAACATTCACCAACATCGAAGCGACACCGACCAGCACCGGAATTTTGGTGTTTTTCAGTGCGTAAAAAACGCGCGTCAAAATTTCCACCGCAGAATGCGAAACCAGTCCCAGCGTATAAAAAGTCAATCCCCACACGGTGGCTTGGGTTGAATGCGCGTCAAAAGCGTCGCGCTGATAGAGCAATTGCACAATCGGTTGTCCCAGCATCAGCAGCCCCACCGCCGATGGTATCGCCAAAAAGATAACGCCGCGCAGGGTGGCGATGAATGCCCGCTGCAAATCGTCCCACGCTTCTGCCGCGCCGAGTGTGGAAAATGTGGGAAAGGATGCCGCCGCCACCGATTGGGCGATGATTCCCTGCGGCAATAGCATCAGCCGCCGCCCGTAATCGAGCCCCGCCAAACTGCCCGCGGTCAGCCAACTTGCCAGAATGGTATCCCACACAAAATTGAACTGCACCGCCGCCAGCCCCAGCATTCGCGGCGCCATCAACCGCGCCACCTGTTGCAGCCCATCGCTGTACATAGCGAAAGTCGGCAGATAACGGACTTTAAAATGTGCCAGTCCCGGCAGTTGAATGAGCAGATGCGCTGCCGCCCCCGCAACCACTCCCGCCGCCAATCCGCGCACGCCCCATACCGGACCCAAAAACCACGCTCCGGCGATGATAAACAGATTGTACATCACCGGCGCCAGCGCGGGCAGCAAAAAATGCTGATAGGCGTTCAGCACGCTCATAAATAACCCGCTGACACCGAAAATCACGGTGGAAACGAGCAATATGCGCATAATTTCCGCCGTCAGCGCGATTTGCGCTGGGTCGGTGAAACCGGGCGCGATGACCGAGCGCACCAACTGCGGCGCAAAAATCGCCGCCAGCGCCGCCACCGACACGGAAATCAGCAGCAGCCAGTTCAGCACCGCCGAAACCAGTTCCCACGCGCCGCGCTCATCTTCTTTTGCCAGATAGCCCGCAAAAACGGGCAAAAACGCCGAACCGAGCGCGCCGCCAGAAATCACATTGAACAGAAAATCGGGCAATTTGAACGCCGCCAAATAAGCGTCATACTGTGGGCTGGTGCCAAATTGTGCGGCAATCACCACATCGCGCACCAAACCCAACCCCCGGCTCAGGGCAAAAAAAACCATCACCAGCGTGGCGGCGCGTGCAATTGTGCGGACATTCGCTTTGGCAATCATACGCTGCATTATATGGTGAGGCGGTCATTGTTGCAAGGTAGCAGTCAGCAGTCAGTTTTTAGTTTTTAGTTTTTGGTTCAAAGTTCAAAGTTTCTGGTTTCTGGTTTCAAGTCCAAAGTCATCACGATTCAGCGAGTCAGCGAATCCCTATCTCTATCTCTATCCCTATCCATTCTCACCTTCGCCAATTCACAGATTCGCTTTTTATGCAAATTACCCCGCTCGCCGATTTTCTGATATACTTTCCGATATGGCAAACGCGGAACACATCAATTTGGTGAAAAAATATGTCGCCGGAGAACGCGGGCTGCGGCTGGAAAATCTCGATTTGTCCGGCGCGGATTTGCGCGGGCTTGACCTTTCGAATGCGTGGCTGCGCGATACGAATCTGTCGCACGCCGATTTGCGCGGCGCGAAACTGATTGGCGCTCTGATGCCCGGCACCGACCTGTCGCACGCCGATTTGCGCGGCGCAGATTTGCACGGCTGTATCGCTGCCGGGGCGATTTTCCGTTTTGCCCGGATGGATAATGCCAACGCTCGCGGCGGCGATTTTTACGGCGCAATTCTGGAAGATGCCCACTGCGACACCACCGATTTTTCCGGCGCGGAACTGTCGCTGGCGAAATGCGCCCGCGCCGATTTCAGCCACGCCGATTTCAGTCGTGCCAATCTGATGGGCGCGGATTTTTCGGCAGTGGTGATGACCGGCGCGCGAATGCAGGGCACGCACACGGGACGGGTCAATTTTGCACAAGCGGTGGATTTGCCCCCGCTGACATCCCCCGCCGAAACCGTCCACCGGCGCGGTCGCCGTCGGCGGCGTGGGTAAAAGGATGAAAGATTCAATAACTGATGTTACGCAGTCGAAAAT
>JALVZI010000055.1 GCA_027022125.1 Anaerolineae bacterium
GGGTTAGGGGGAGGGGGCAAATCCGCAACTGCACAATACCGAACACCTGTCAAATCTCAAACTGCGTAAGGTGAGTGAGTCATCCTATGCCAGCGATGCGATGCCGGTGGCGAACAGCAGGGCAAACAGAACCGGCTGGTGCAGCAGGTAAATCGTCAGCGAGTGTTTGCCCAGATACACCAGTGAGCGCACTGCCGGCGTGTGCGAAACATCGGGCAGCGAAAATCGGGGTTCGCCATTGGGGAAAAAGATATGCCCGGTAAAAATGCCCAGCAGGGTAACGCCCGTCCACGGGAAAACAGGATAATAATCGACCATATACCGCCCGGATTGCAGCACACCCGCCCACAGCAACCACGGCGAATTGATGATGATACCGCCAAACGCATACCCCAACACGATGAACAGCAATCCCGCCAGCAGACTGACCCATTTGTGGCGCACAAAAAAATAGCCAATGACGATGGACGCGCCGATGACATGCAAAATGCCGAACACCACAAATCCGTCGCCGATGGCGAAATATGTTACCAGCGTGATGAGCATTCCCCAGCCGAAAACGCGCAATCCGCGTTTGAAAAATTTCCAAAATTGATGCGGGTTGCCCGTTTTCACCAGCGCGCGGTGGTAACTGAGCGTCAGCGATATACCCGCCACAAACAAAAATGTTGCGGCGATGCTATACGCGAAATAATGCCACGCCCCTTCAATCATATTCACCTGTATTTTGCCAAAATAGTTCAAATCCCATGTGAGATGATAAAACACCATTGCCACAATGGCTATACCGCGTAAACTGTCTACCCACCAATATCGTCGCATATCATCCCTGTTTCACATCTATTCAGTGTATTGTGTGTGGTATTTTGCCGATTTCACCCTTCGATACGCCCTGCGGGCTACTCAGGATGAAATCGGCAGGGAAAAACGCATCCTGAGTAGCGGTTCGCTGCGCGAACCGCGTATCGAAGGGCGTTTTTCCCGTTTCCTCTGAATAGTTAATCCTGTTCAAAACGATAGTGTTGCGTGCCCACGGCGATGGTATCACCGGGATGGAGCGGCGTCGGGGCGGAAAGACGGTTGCCATTGAGCCATGTGCCGTTGGTGCTGCGCATATCTTCCAGCCACCATTGCCCGCCGCGAAAAACGAGCCGCGCGTGCCGCACCGACGCGAAATCGTCATCGATGGCGATGGTATTGTCGGCGCTGCGCCCGATGGTGGTCACGGGCGAAAGCCGCCATACGCGGGCGGGGTCATCGTCTATCACCAACCGCGCCGAAACGGGCGCGGCGGTTTTTCGCAAATCGCGGATGACCGTCCCCAAAAAGGCATACAGCACCAGCGGCGACAGTATTCGCAGTGCCAGCAAAATCCAGTCGCGGGTCATGGCACAATCTCTATCCGAAGAGTCACCTGCCCCAGTTGTAGCGAATCGCCCGCTTTGAGCGGGGTGGGATTTTCCACAGCGGCGAAATTTAACCCCAGCGGCTGCCGGCGGCTCAGATTTTCCACAAAATAGACGCCATTTTGCCAGCGCAATTGGGCATGATGCCGCGAAACGGTGGGATGGGTCAACACCACATCGTTGGCGGGGTCGCGCCCGATGCGCACAATGGGCATCCCCAGCGATACCGTTCCGGCGGGCAGATGCAATCGCCAGCGGTTGGCGGGCGGCAGCGCGGGTTGAAACTGTTTGGTGTCGCTGCCGTCCGCATCCGGCGGCGAAAGTTGCTCGGTGGCAATTGCCATTTGTCCCACCGCCACCGAGTCGTCCTCCACAATTTTCACCCGCACCGGCGCGGTGGTGGTGCCGCCCGTTTCGCGCACCAGCAGGGTCAAATAGCGTTCGGCGGCGGAAATTTCTGCCGCCAAATCGGATTGACGGTGCAAAACCGCCACATCCGCCGGATGGAGACGCACGGTATAGCGGCTTGGAACCAGCACACGCCCGTCGGCGGTGGCAACTGCGCCCTGCTCCATCGCCCGCGCCAACGCTTTCGCCAAATCCGCCGGATGCAATCGGGGTTTGAACAGCCGGGCAAACGGCGCTTCTACCAATTGTTCCACCAGTTTTTCAAACTGCGATAATCTGTTCACGGGGAAAATTATAGTGAATGGTTCACCGAAATGCAAACACCGGCATTTATCCTCCGCTTGGTTTTATGTTACAATAGATTGGAGATAGGGATAGGGATAGGGATAGGGATAGGGATAGGGATTCGTTGAATCGCTGAATCGTATTGCGTGATGCGTGATGCGTGATGAGTGATGCGTGAAACGTGAATTGTTCATCCCCTTGCTTCCTGCTCCTTGCTTCTTGCTTTCGTGAAACGTGATGCGTGAAACGTGATGACTTTGGACTTGAAACCAGAAACTTTGAACTTTGAACTTTGAACTTGAAACCGCCCTATGTTACCTGACTTTCAACTGCTTCAACGAAATTATTTGCTCCGCATCAGCCAAGCGATGAGTTCGCAGCTCGATTTGCGCGCGCTGCTGAAAATCATTATGGAAAATGCGGTGGAATTGCTGGCGGGACAAGCCGGGCTGGTGGTGCTGCGCCAGCAAAACGGACAACTCGCCCCGGCGGTCAGCATCGGGCTGCCGCGCGAAATTGTGCCGAGTTTTTCGCCGCTGTGGGACGATGTTCCCGCCGATGGCGACGGCATCCCCGACCTGCGCCGCCGATTGGTGCTGGCGGCGCGCGCGGCGCACATCCCCCTGCGGCAGGTGGTGGCGCTGCCGCTCAACGCCGAAGGGCAGAATCGCGGCTATATTTTCATTTTTCGGGCGCGGGGCGCGGCATCGTTCACCGAGAGCGACCGCGAAACGCTGCGCACCTTCGCCAACCATGCCGCCATCGCCGTGCACAATGCCTATCTGTACCGGCAGGTACTCCACGAGCGCGAGCGGCTGAATGCCATCATCGAAAACAGCGGCGACGGCATCATGATGATAAATCCGTTCCGCATCATCAAAACGTGGAACGGCACGCTGGCAAAACTGACGGGCATTTCCGCAGAAGAAGCCATCGGGCAGCCATGCTATACCGTGCTGAACCTGAAAACCAAGCAGGGCGTGAGCGTGTGCCACACCCAATGCCCCATTCTGCATCCTCCGGCAAGCGGGCAATTGTATGCCGAAGGGTTTTTCGAGCGGAAGGACGGGGTGAAAATTGCCTTCGCCGATAAATATTCACCGCTGCCGGATGAGGACGGGCAGGTTTCGCAGTATATCGCCAATATGCGCGATGTGACCCGCCAGCGCGAAGCGGACGACCTGAAAGAAACGCTGCTGGCAGTCATTTCGCACGAACTGAAAACGCCGGTGAGCATCATCAAAGGGTATGCGGGCACGCTGGCGCGCGAAGACGCTCACTGGGACACCCAAACGCTGCGCGAAGGGCTGACGGTCATCGAAGAAGAAGCGGACAAACTGAACGCGCTCATCACCAATTTTCTGGAAGCGAGCCGTCTACAAGCCGGTAGTTTGAAATTGCATCTGACCGAAGTTTACCTGCCGGAAATGGCAGAGCGCGCGGTCAGCACACTGCGCGCCACCACCGACAAACATACCTTTTCGCTGGAATTTCCCGATGATTTTCCCACCATTCACGGCGATTACGAGCGGCTGAATCAGGTATTGACCAATCTCATCAGCAATGCTATAAAATACAGTCCCAAAGGGGGAAAAATTCGGGTGGGGGGCGAGACAACCGCTACCACCGTGCGGCTATTCGTCGCCGATGAGGGCATCGGCATTCCCGCCGCCGAGCAGAACCTGATTTTCGAGCGGTTCCATCGGGTGGATAACGGGCTGACGCGGCAAGCGCCCGGCACGGGGCTGGGGCTGTTTCTGGTGAAAGCGGTGGCGCAGGCGCACGGCGGGTCGGTATGGGTGGAAAGCACGCTCGGCGAGGGGAGCACGTTTTGGGTGGAACTGCCGAGGTGAGTTTCGGGTTTCAAGTTTCGAGTTTCGGGTTTCAAGGTGGCAAGGTTGCAGGGTTGCAGGGGCGCACGCAATACGAAATACGCAATACGAGTCAACGAATCCCTATCTCTATCCGTCTCACGCATCACGTCTCACGCATCACGTCTCACGCATCACGTTTCACTCATCACGTTTCACTCATCACGCATCACAAATGACAAAGGACAAATGACGAATGACAAAAAACGCAGATTCAAAACTGATTTTGATTGTGGATGATGAGGCGCGGATGCGCCGTTTTATGCAAATGAATCTCGATTTGGAGGGCTACCGCGTCATCGAAGCGGAAAACGGTATGCAAGCCGTCGAGCGGGTGCGCGATGACCTGCCCGATTTGGTGGTGCTGGATGTGATGATGCCGCAGATGGACGGGTTCGAGGCGTTGCGGCTCATCCGTGAGGTGTCGAATGTGCCGGTGATAATGCTCACCGTCAACGCCGATGAAGACTCGCGGGTGAAGGGGCTCGATTTGGGCGCGGATGATTACGTGACCAAACCGTTCAGCCCGCGCGAACTCGCCAGCCGCATCCGCGCGGTACTGCGCCGCGCCGAAGCCGCATCGCCGATTGACAAAGGCATGATTGTGGTGGATGACGATTTGCAGATTGACCTGAACAAACGGCATGTGATTGTGCGCGGCAAAGAAATAAAATTGCGTCCCATCGAATTTAAACTGCTGTACCATTTGGTCACCAATGCCGGCTGGACGATTCCGCACGAGACGCTGCTGGCAAAGGTATGGGGACACGAATACCGCGATGAGACACACTACCTGCGGCTGTACATCACCTACCTGCGACAGAAAATAGAAGAAGACCCCGCCCACCCGAAATACATCCTCACCGAGCGCGGGGTTGGCTACCGCTTTATGGATTTTGAGAAAAAGAAATAGTTATTTCGCCCGCTCCAGCACCTGAACCAGCCCGGTGCTGCCGTCGAGCAGAACGCGGTCGCCGGGG
>JALVZI010000056.1 GCA_027022125.1 Anaerolineae bacterium
TCGTCGTTCACACCACCACCGAAAAACTGCGGGCGCAAATCACCAAAAAGGGAAAAATCATTCTCCACCGCGAAAAACACGCCGCACCGAAACCCACCCCCAACCTCAGCCACGACCGTCCCAAAGGGTTGATTTTCCCCCACGGCGAACCGAACCCGTTTCTGCACGCGGTCGGCATCGCCACCGCAGACGGCAAAATTAAAGCCAAAATGTCCGACAAATTTTGGCAAATCAACCGTTTTCTCGATTTGGTCAGCCAAACGCTCGCCGCCGAAACCCTGCCCGACCGCCCGCTGTCGGTCATCGATTGCGGCTGCGGCAACGCTTACCTCACTTTTGCCACCTATTATTTTCTCACCGAAATGCTGAGGCGCGAAACACGGCTCATCGGCATTGATGTGAACGCCGATTTAATGGCGAAACGGAACGCGCAGGTGGCGGAAATGGGTTGGCACGGGCTGGAATTTCATCGCAGCGCCATCATTGATTTTCGCCCCGAAACGCCGCCCGATATTGTGCTCGCGCTCCACGCCTGCGACACCGCCACCGATGAGGCGCTGGCGCAAGCCATTCGCTGGCAAAGCCGCTTCATTTTCAGCGTGCCGTGCTGCCATCACCATCTGCAAGCGCAACTGCCGCCGCTCGGCGCGGTGGAAAATTTGGCATACAAACCTATTTTTCGGCACGGCATTTTAAAAGAGCGGCTCGGTGATATTCTGACCGACACCTTCCGCGCGCAAATTTTGCGGTTGATGGGCTATCGCACCGATGTGGTGGAATTCATTTCCAGCGAACACACCGCCCGCAATCTGATGATTCGCGCGGTGAAGATTGCCGCCGCCGACCCCGCCCCGTTTATCGCGGAATACCGCGCGATGAAAGCGTTTTGGGGTGTCACGCCATATCTGGAAACGCTGCTGGGCGAAAAATTCCAAAATGCAGATAAAACGGATGAAATAAAATGACTGTTCAGCGTGTATGCCGGAACACAGAGAATCACAGAGGCCATAAATTTTGAAGGTTGGTATTTCTCTGTGATTTTTCCGTAGGGGCGGCTCGCGAGCCGCCCCTACAAATTTTGGCGTCATTTTCCCGAAAAATCAGCACCGTATTTTTGTATTTTTGTCCCCGGTGCTCCACCCCCACTGAAAACCGAACCCCGATTTGACAATCAGCATATATCCGTTAAAATCCTATCAACCGACCGACCGGTTGGTCAATACGGGAGGATTCATAATGGACAAAAAAACACGCAACAAACTTTTACTGGTGCTGTTCATCGGCGTGCTGATGGGTGCGCTGGATATTGCTATCGTCGGACCGGCACTGCCCTCCATCCAAGCCACCTTCGGCGTGGACGACCGCACCATCACATGGGTATTTTCGGCGTATGTACTGTTCAATCTGATTGGCACACCGCTGATGGCAAAACTGTCCGACACTTTCGGGCGGCGGTCAATTTACGTGCTGGATGTGACCATTTTCGCCATCGGGTCGCTGGTGGTGGCACTCTCGCCGAGTTTTGCCGTGCTGCTGGCGGGACGCGCGGTGCAGGGTTTTGGCGCGGGCGGCATTTTCCCCGTTGCCAGCGCGGTCATCGGCGATACTTTCCCGCCGGAAAAACGGGGCAGCGCGCTGGGACTCATCGGCGCGGTGTTCGGTATCGCATTTTTGGTGGGTCCCATTTTGGGCGGCGTTTTGCTGATGTGGGGCTGGAACTGGCTATTTTTGGTCAATTTGCCGATAGCCCTGCTGGTGATTGTGATGAGTTGGCAATTGCTGCCTGCCACTCGCCCCGACCGGCGACCGGCATTCGACTGGGCGGGGATGGCGGCACTGGCAATCCTGCTGGCAAGTTTGGCATACGGCTTGAATCAAATTGACACGGCACATTTCATCAGCAGTATTTTCTCGATGTCGGTGCTGCCGTATCTGCTGACGGCAATTGTGGCATTTTTCGTCTTCATTTGGGTGGAACAGCGCGCCGCAGACCCCGTACTGCATTTGGATATTTTCCGCAAACGACAAGTTTTGCTGGCGGCGGGGCTGGCGGGCGGCGCCGGGCTGGGTGAATCGGCGATGATTTTTGTACCCGCGCTGCTGGTTGCCACCTTCGGCGTGACTACATCACAAGCCAGTTTTATGCTGCTGCCGATTGTGCTGGCGATGGCGGTCGGTTCGCCGCTGGTGGGGCGTATGCTCGACAAAATGGGTTCGAAGGTGGTTATTTTGATGGGCACATCACTGCTGACGCTGGGTATGGCGCTGCTGAGTTTCTTTTCCAGCAATCTGATAATATTTTACACCGCCGCCGTGCTGATTGGGTTCGGGCTTTCGGCGCTGCTGGGCGCGCCCCTGCGTTATATCGTGCTGAATGAAACTTCCGAAGCGCAGCGGGGTATCGCGCAGGGTGCAATTTCGCTATTCACCAAAGTGGGACAGTTGACCAGCGCGGCGCTGGTCGGCGCGGTGGCGGCATCGGCGGGGGGCGGTGTCGGCGGGTATCAAGCCGCATTTTTCGCCGTGGCGATTGTGTCGCTGGTGCTGATTATTTTCGCCACCGCGCTGAAAAATCGTGCCGCAGAACTAGCAACGGCAAAACAGCACGCAACCGTCACGGCGGCACCCGCATCCACGGGAGACTGAAAATGACACTCGCGCTGCAAATTGCAATTGTATCCATCATCAGCGCGCTGATACTCTATTCCATCGGCGTGTGGAGCGAAAGATTTGCCGGCGTGCTGAAAGCGTGGCATCTGGCATTCTTCTGGCTCGGTTTCATCGCCGACACCACCGGCACCACTATGATGGGCGAAATCGCCGGACATTTTCAATTCAACATTCACGGTATCACCGGCATTTTGGCAATCGTGCTCATGCTGGTTCACGCCGTGTGGGCATCGGTGGTATTGTGGAAAAAAGATGACCGCGCCGCCCACAACTTCCACAAATTCAGCGTTTTTGTGTGGACGGTGTGGCTCATTCCGTTCATCACCGGTTTTATCTTGGCGATGGGGTAACTGAAATGCACATTATCATCACCGGTGGCACAGGGTTAATTGGGCAGGCATTGACACAAAGTTTGCTGGCAGACGGGCATCGGGTGACACAAGCGTTATTCCATTAAATGAAACATTATCACCCACCCATATTGAACTTTTCCCCGTTTTCGAGTAACATACCGATATGCATACAGAAAAAAGAAAAAAACCACCAATTGACTATCTACTTTATCCCATTCAAGAATTCATCCACACCGAAATTTCCGGCAGTCTATTTCTCATCGGGGCGACGGTGCTGGCGCTGGTATGGGCAAATTCCGCGTGGGGCGAAAGTTACACCACACTGTGGCACACCTATGTAAAATTCAGCATCGCCGATGATTTTTTCAAGTTGGACAAATCGCTGCTCCACTGGATAAACGACGGGCTGATGGTTGTGTTCTTTTTTGTGGTGGGGCTGGAAATCAAACGGGAAGTGCTGGTTGGCGAGTTGACATCGCTGCGAAAAACGGCACTGCCCATTATGGCGGCGCTCGGCGGGATGGTTGTCCCCGCCCTGATTTTTGTCGCGTTTAATGCCACCGGCGAGGCTGCGTCCGGTTGGGGCATCCCTATGGCAACCGACATCGCTTTTGCGCTGGGCATTCTGGCGCTGGTCGGCTCGCGCGCGCCGCTATCGCTGAAAGTGTTTCTCACCGCGCTGGCAATCATCGATGACATCGGCGCGGTGCTGATTATCGCCTTTTTTTACACCGAACAGGTATTGTGGATAAGCCTGCTGATTGCGCTGGGCATCTGGCTGTTGATGTGGATTGCAAATTGGGCAGGGGTGCGCCATCCGCTGATTTTCGGGATACTGGGTGTGGTGCTGTGGATTGCTTTTCTGAAATCGGGCATTCACGCCACCGTCGCCGGTGTTTTGGCGGCGATGACCATTCCCGCCCGCACCCGCATCAATGCCGAAGATTTTTTAAAGCGCGCCCGGCACTATCTGGAAAAATTTAAACTGGCGCAACAACCCCGCACCAGCGTGCTGACCAACCGCCGCCAGCGAGCCGCAGTGCAAAGATTGGAAACCATCGCCAAAGCGGCACAATCGCCCATGCAGCGGCTGGAACACGGCTTGCATCCGTGGGTGGCATTTTTCATCGTGCCCGTTTTCGCGCTGGCAAATGCCGGTGTCGCCTTTTCCATCAACCGCGAGTTGTTCACCAGCCCGGTGGTGTGGGGTATCGTGCTGGGACTGGTGGTCGGAAAACAGGTGGGCGTCACCCTTTTCGCATGGCTGGCGGTCAAATTCGGGCTGGCAGATTTGCCGACGGGGTTAACATGGCGGCACGTTTATGGCGCAGGATGGCTGGCGGGTATCGGATTCACTATGTCGCTGTTTGTGGGGGGACTCGCTTTTGGGGATGGAGCGTTGCTGTCGCAGGCGAAAATCGGCATTTTGGCGGCATCGGTCATCGCCGGCGGCATCGGCTGGCTCATTTTGCGAACCACGCCGCCCGCCATTCCGGAAGCGGAAGACCCGGTTTTAGCCCCGAAAAGTGCCCACGCTTGAAAGAGTTGGATTTTAGAACACAGATGGCACTGATGACACGGATTTGCACAGATTTTTTTGAAATTTATCTGCGAACTAAATGAAACTTTTGAAAAGTGTGCCAAAATTACGGAAACCATCGGCAATTTTTTAAATGAACTGGTTGAAACTTTTTGTGTAACTGCATTTAAGCCACGAATTTTCACAAATTTCACGGATTTTTAATGTCATTCCGGAATTTCCCGCAGGGAAATATCCGG
Organism: Anaerolineae bacterium; assembly: GCA_027022125.1. Lineage (GTDB taxonomy): Bacteria > Chloroflexota > Anaerolineae > 4572-78 > 4572-78 > JANTHQ01. Next base: position 4,803 of record JALVZI010000056.1, read on the forward strand.
AATCCATAGCGAAACATCGTGGATTCCCGCTTTCGCGGGAATGACATCATAAAAATTACCGATGATTTTTGTAATTTTGACACACTTTTCAAAAGTTTCATTTAGTTCAATGTCATTCTCGCTTTCGCGGGAATCCACTATGT
>JALVZI010000057.1 GCA_027022125.1 Anaerolineae bacterium
GCGGCGCGGCATCCCGCTGTCCCACCAGATGATTTTCCGCATCCAAAACCTGCACAAACACCGTGTAATTTTTTGCGGGCGATTGAATGGCTCGCCAGCGCAGCCCCACCTGCAAAATATCGCCCGGCGCGACAGCCGCCGCTGGCAGTTGGTAGCCTGTCAATTCGATGGTATCGCCGAATTGCGCCGTCGCCGCAAGCGATTGCAGCGATTGCGACTCGGTGGCAAATTGCACCAGCCGCACATTGCCGAACCAAACATCGCTGGCTTTAAAGGTATGTTCATTCAGCCAGCGTTCAATCAGCCCGTCGGGGTCGGCTTCATCCGTTGCCCAAAAAACGCCGAAAATGCGGCGGCTCTGCGCGGTGATATTTTCCAGCGCGGCGACGGTTTCGGCGGCATCGAGCGGTCGCTGCTGCGGCAGTGGTTCCACCCGCGCGTGGCGGTCATCGGAGCGGTAATAATAGCCGAACACCTCCTGCTGACCGGGCGCGTTCAAAATAACGGTATCATCCGCCGTGCCCAGCGCGCGAATATACGCCGCAATGCCGCGATAGTTGTCACGCCGGTATGCCGGGTCGAAATAGGTGGCATTCAACGCCTGCACCGATGGAATGAGTAATGCAATGAATAATGAAAAATGAATAATGAATAATAAATTGCGTGTGAAGTATGGTGCGTGGGACTTTGAACTTTGAACCTTGAACCCTTGAACCAGAAACAACCCAAACGCCGGGCTGGCAATCAGCAGAAATTTAAGGTATGCGGGGCGAAACAGAAAAAACGTCAGCGTGACGGGGAACAAAAGCCAAAGAAAGACGAATAGCGAATAGCGAATAGCGAGTAGCGAATGGCGAATAGCGAATAGCGAATAGCGAATAGCAAATGGCGAATCATACGACTTTGGACTTTGGACTTTGGACTTTGAACCTTGAACCTTGAACCTTGAACGCCAAACTTTGAACTTTGAACTTTGAACTTTGAACTTTGAATCTTGAACGCTAAATACTATATACCGAACCAATATCTCTAACCATACTACCAACAACACCCCCCACACCACCCCCAACCACCGCGAATCCACCGCGCTGCCGGCAACCCCGAAAGCGAGCGTTTGCCCGATGGTGAGCAGTTTTTCGGCGGGCGTGGCGGGCGTCAGCAGCGATTGGGGCCAGGTGGTCAACTGCCGAAACGCAATCGGCAGCCACGGGCTGAACAGCGCCAGCGGCATCAACTGCGCCGCCAGCCAAACCAACAGCCGGTGTTTTCGGTTCCACAGAAAAAAGAGTGCGGCAACATTGACCGCCGCCAACATCACCGGAAAGGCATAATGGGTGTACAGCCCCGCCGCCGCAACGAGCGCGTATCCCGCCAACCACCGATTTTCGCCCCGCCGCCAGTATTCCGCCGCGAAAAACGCCGTCAGCGCGCCGAGCAGCGCCAGCAGCATGTACATGCGCGCTTCTTGGGCATAATAAACCTGAAACGGATTGACCGCCGCCAGCAGCGCCGCCGCCACGCCACCCCCCCCGTCGAACCAGCGCGCGCCCAGCCGAAAGATGACTGCCACCAGCAGCACGCCCAGCGCAGCAGAAAGCGCCCGCACGGCAAATTCGGAATCACCCCAAGCGGCGACCCAGATTTTCAGCAGCCAATAATAAAGCGGCGGATGAATATCGTGCGCGGTGCGGATGGCAATTTCGGCGAAAGAGCGGTGCGCCAGCGCCACACTGTTCCCCTCATCCGACCACAGCGACTGCGCCCCCAGCCGAAAAAAGCGGGCGGCGGTTGCCAGCAGCAGGATGCCGGAGATTGGTAATTGGTAATTGGTTATTGGAGATTTGCCGGTTGTCATTTGTATGATGCGTGAAACGTGATGCGTGATAACCCTAAAAGTGAGAAAGTGTGTCGGTGAGAAAGTGGGACGTATTGCGTATTTCGTATTGCGTGATGCGTGAAACGTGAGACTTGAAACTTGGGACTGATTGCAACCCTCTACTTTGCAACTCTGCTACCTTGCCACCCGACTTTGGACTTGAAACCAGAAACCCGAAACCATCACCTCACCACAAATCCATCTACCGCCACCGACCCGCTCTGCACGGTGAGCGTGATGGTGTGCGTTTCTTTTTTCCACGAGCGGAAAAGGGTGAGTTCGTTTTTGGTGAGCGACAGTGTTTTTGGCGGTTGTTTGTCTATCTGCACCGACAGCGAACCATCGCCGGGCAATACCGCCAATGTTGTCACACTACCCGAAACCGTGAAAGAGACCGTCTCCCCTGCCCTGCCGGTTGCCATCACCCCGCCGAACACCGCCGCGTCGTTTTTTTGCGCCTGCCACCCGTCGCTGTACTGCACCGCCCAATGGTCTTCCTGATGCCAGCCGCGATACATCACCGGCGGCTGGTGCATGGCATCTTTCAGCGCATCATACACCGGCATCGGCGTGAAATCCGGGTCCAGCAGGCGGAAAAAATACTGCGGATTGCCATCTTTCAATTCTTGGTCGGTGGCTTGTTTTAAAAACCAGTAGAACCCAACGCCAATCCACGGCATTTCCTGTTGGATGCGCTGGTATGCCAGCACGGTATATCGTGCCTGCTGTTCCGGCGAAACCTGCCCGTAAATGGGCGGAATGCCGCTGCCGGGCGGTGTGGCGTTCCATGCCATCTCGCTGAGCCAGATGGGTTTGTGCGCGTCGCCGTTGCGCACCATAATATCGCGGATATACAGCGGGCGCGAAAAATTCAGCACGCGGGGTTGCATGCGGCGGTCATACGGACCGCTCCACAGCCCATACCCCTGCATTGCCAGCACATCGAAATACGGCGCGCCGCCGGCATCATACACCTGCTGCAAAAAGAGGGCATCGGTCAACCCGCCGGGGCTGATGCCTTCGCGCCGCTGGCGGTCAATTTCGATGGTTGCCGCCAGCGCACCCATCACCACGATGGCGTCGGGGTCAACCGCTTTGATGCGAGTGTAACCCTCTTTCAGTAGCGTCACATATTCGGCGGCATTGATGGGATATTCGCCCCATTCGGGGTAAATGTTTGGCTCGTTCCAGATTTGATATACATGGATGCGCCCTTTGTATCGCCGCGCGACGGCTTCCACAAAATCGCCGTAATCGCGAATATCATCCGGCGGGGCAAACGCGCCGACTTCATTCCCTTTGGCGCGACTCCACGCGGGGGGGTTGCTCAACCGCGCCATAATTTGGATGTCGTACTTTTCCGCCAAATCCACAATTTGGTCGTATTTATCCCACGCCGAACGGTACGGCTCGTGACGGCGGTCTTCAAAATCGCCTTTGCCGTGAATCTCAATATCTTCCCAGGGAAATTCCTGCCGAATCCATTTAAAGCCCGCATCGGCGACCATTTTCATCGCCAACTCGCGTTTTTCCGGCTCGACTTCCTGCTGCAAAAAAGTGTTCACCCCGTATGGCGACATATCGGCATATTGCACCGGAACCATATCGGCGGTTTTCAGCGGCGGTTGCAATCGGGTGAGCAGGTATTGCACCCCCCCCGAAACCTGTTTCAGCGGTTCCTCTTCTCCGGTGATGAAAAAGAGGTAAGTCTGTATCTCGGCGCGATACACCCGCGCCAGCAAGCCCATCAGCAAAATAATGAAAATACCGAAAATCGTTGCACGTTTTTTCATACGGCGGATTATACCACACCTGCGGCGTATTGCGTATTGGGGAAACGTGATATAATGTGAACAAATAACGAATGACGAATGACGAATGACTAAACTCAAAACCCTCTCTCGATGGCTAACCCCCGGCATGGGGATAAAACGATGGCTGGTGATACTGCTGGTTGGTATCACTGTTTTGGCGCTGGGCGGCGCACTTTTTCTGCGAGATTTGTATGCCGCCAGCGGCTATCCGCCCGTTGTGCGCCTGCTGGCGCTGCAAGCGCTCCCCCGTTGGCTGCGCGCGACAATTTTCGGCGGGCTGGGATTGGGGCTGGTGGGCTGGTCGCTGTATCGGCTGAACCAAACCGTGTGGCTGGCGTTTCTGCCCGGCGAGCCGGACGCCGCAGCGATGGCAGACCGTCTGCACCGCGCTCGATACCGCCGCAAAGGACCGAAAATCGTCACCATTGGCGGCGGCACGGGCATGAGTACCCTGCTGCGCGGACTGAAACACCACACCGACCACATCACCGCCATTGTCACCGTGGCGGATGACGGCGGCTCATCGGGGCGACTGCGCGAATCGCTGGGGGTGCTGCCGCCGGGCGACATTCGCAACTGCATTGCCGCGCTGGCGGATGATGACGCGCTGACCACCCAACTTTTTCAGTACCGATTCGCCAAAAATACCGAAACGGATTCCGGCGCGGGCGTGGAGGGTCACAGTTTCGGCAATCTGTTCATCACCGCGATGGCGGGCGTGACGGGCAGTTTTGAGCGTGCCGTCGCCGAGAGCGGGCGCGTGCTGGCAATTCGCGGGCAAATTGTCCCCAGCACCCTGCAAAACGTTACTCTGATGGCGGAAGTCGCCGCCGCGAACGGCTCGGCGCAGGTGCGCGGCGAAAGCGCCATCCCGCACACCCCCTACCCCATCGAGCGGGTGTATCTGCAACCCGAAAACCCGCCGGCGTTTCCCGGCGCCATTCGCGCTATTTTGGATGCCGATTTGATTGTGCTCGGACCGGGCAGTCTGTTCACCAGCCTGCTGCCGAATCTGCTCATTCCCGGTATTGCCGATGCCATTCGCGCCAGCGACGCGCCGAAAATTTACATCGCCAACGTTGCCACCCAACTCGGCGAAACAGAGGGTTTTTCGCTGGAAGACCATCTGCATGCGCTGGAAAATCATCTCGGCACGGGCTTTTTCAGCCACATTTTGGTGAATGACAATCTGTCGCACCAGCTGCCTGCAAGTTGGACAATCAATTTG
>JALVZI010000058.1 GCA_027022125.1 Anaerolineae bacterium
GAAATATCCGGAATCCATAGCGAAATATGGTGAATTCTCGCTTTCGCACCCGCAGGGCACAAGCGGGAATGACATTTAAAAAATTGCCGATGGTTTTTGTACTTTTGGCACACTTCTCAAAAACTTCATTTAGTTTCAGTTCAAAAAGAAAACGCCCCGGTAACGGGGCGTTTTTTCAGGTGGAGATGCCGGGAGTCGAACCCGGGTCCAAACATGCTGGTTGCAAACTTCTACGAGTGTAGTTGACGCTCAAAATCTCGGCTGAGGGTCGTCGGTCAACGGAGTTGCCTCAGCCCAGCCGATGAATCTTAGCCGGTGTGTATCGGCGTCACACCGGAGCGCCTCGAATTAAACGTCGGATGGCGCCCTCTCTCGAGGGAAGAAGACGCAACCCGCGACCCGTATCAGGGGTCGTAGTGGCTCAAACTAGCTTACGCCGCCAAGGGCAAAGCGTTGTAAGAGCGACCGTTGAAAGCAGGTACTTTCTCGGCATTTGTTTTTTTGAGACAGTTTTACGAGTTACCTCAGCTCGACTCGCGGTCTGCAACCGTCCACATGCCTGTCGAAACCGGTTCATCCCCATGTACCCATATTATACCAAAAAACGGGACGAAAGACAATTAGAATTGCGTTAATTTCCCATCAACTCGTCATATTTGGTGCGCACGTTTTTTATGTCTTCCCATGTGAGCGCCTTCGGCGAGCCGGGTGTTTTCTGCGGATTGCGCAACAAATATGCCGGATGGAACATCGGCATAATCCAATAATCGCCGCGCTGATACCACTGCCCGCGCACTTTGGTGATGCCCCGTTTTTCGCCCAGCACGGTGAGCATAGCATATCGCCCGATGAGCAAAATGATTTTCGGGGCGATGAGCCGAATTTCTTCAAAAAGATACGGCTTGAAAAAATCAATTTCCACCGGCAGCGGGTCGCGGTTGTTGGGCGGGCGGCGGCGAACCACGTTTGAAATGTACACATCCGTTTCGGGATTAAAATTTACCGCTTGCAGAATTTTATCCAGCAGTTGCCCGCTGCGACCCACAAACGGTTTTTTCAACCGGTCTTCTTCTGCGCCGGGACCTTCGCCGATAATCATCAATTTTGCCTGCGGATTGCCGCGATAGATGACGATATTCCCGCCGAATTGCTCCAGCGGGTCGCCCGACAGGTTTTTCAGTGCGGCAACCAATTCGGCATGGGTGGAAAATCTGGGTTCGGTTAATGATGGTTGGGCAAACATAATCTGCTCCTGTGCGGTTTGAGCGTATTTTCGGCATTTTACGGCATGATGGCGTATCGGCAAAATTTACGGGACTCATCTCGGGATAAGATTTTCAGTCCACAGATGGACACAGATAAACGCAGATTTTCACAGAGAAAATAAAAAATCAGTGTACATCTGTGTGAATCTGTGGACTGTTTTTATCTCACTTGAGCATTATTTTGCTTATCCCGAACTCAGGTTACGGGGCGACCGGCGGCGGGTTTGGCTGTGAAAGGGTTTGTGCTACAATTTTTAGCGTGGAAAATCAATCGGTGAGCGAACAAAAATTACAGTGGCAAAAGCGAAACAGCGCCATCGTTTCAAAATGGCTGCCGTGGGTGGTAATTGTGCTGCTGGCGGGGGTGACGGCAATTTTATGGCAGCCGATTGCGGTGCTCCTTTCCGGCGGCAGCGAAGCCCAACTGGCTGCCAGCATCCAGCCGCTGGGCGGATGGGCGCCGGTAGCGTTTTTCGCGTTGAGCATTGTGCAAATTATCGGTGCGCCCATTCCCGGTTATCCGATACAATTTCTGGGCGGCGCGCTGTTTGGACGGATGTGGGGCGGCGTGTACGGCGTGCTGGGGGTGGTTGCCGGCGGGGTGTTGGCGGCATGGCTGGCGCGCCAACTGGGACGACCGTTCATTGAACGGCATGTGGAACCCGACCAACTGGCAAAATACGAGCGGTTGGCGAAATTGGAAAAAGTGTGGATGTGGGTCATTATTCTGCTGCTGCCGGTGGGAGACTTTCCGTATTTTGTTGCCGGGTTGAGCCGCGTGCCGCTGCGAACGCTGGCGCTGGCAACCCTGCTCAGCCGGGGACCCTTCACTTTTTTGGTGGCATGGGTGGGCGCATCGTCCATTCAAGCCCCGCCGTGGGTGTTCATCGCGCTGATTGTGGCGGTGCTGGCACTGGTGGCGCTGGGATACATTTTCCGCATGCCACTGACCGATTTTTTCGACCGGCACATCATTCACCGGTTGGAATAACCGTTTCCACCTTCATTGACAGGTAAATGGCGGCGTGGTACAATGCCTCCGTTTTTAGCATTCCCGAAAGAGGCATTTTTTTTGAAAGCGCTGTGTGTTAGCGATAAAGTTGTCAGTTGGCTGTATAGCCCCGCCGTTTTAACCAAAGCCCGCGATGTTGAGGTGATTTTCGGTTGCGGCGATTTGCCGTACTATTATTTGGAATATCTGGTCAGCATGTTGAATATCCCGCTGTATTATGTGCACGGGAACCACGATGCGGAAAGAGAATACACCCCCTCCGGCGAATCAATCACCGGACCCGGCGGCGGTGTGAATCTGGATGGCAGAGTGGTAGAGGTAAACGGTATGCTGGTGGCGGGCTTGCAGGGTTCCATCCGCTATAAATTGGAAGGTAGTTTTCAGCACACCGATTTGGAAATGTGGATGAAGGTATATCGGCTGGCGCCCAAATTGCTGATGAACCGCATTTTTAAAGGGCGCGCGCTCGATATTTTGGTGACGCATTCGCCCCCGTTGGGTATTCACAATGGCGCAGACCATGTTCATCGCGGGTTCAAATCGTTTTTATGGCTGATGGACACATTCAAACCCCGCTATCTCATCCACGGACACCACCACGTTTATCGCCATACCGAACAAACCGTAACCCTGTATCAGGAAACAATTGTCAACAATATCTATCCATATAAAATTTTGGACATTCCGCTGCGGCGATACCAACTGTCGCCGTCAATCGGCGGGGAGGGCGAAAAATGACCGAGCGTGCAGAAATTGTCGCATTTCAGGGCGAGCGCGGCGCATACAGCGAAGCGGCTGCCGTAAAATTTTTCGGCGACGGGATTGACCCGTTGCCGTGCGAATCGTTTGAAACGGTGTTCGACCGGGTGACGGCGGGCGAAGCCGATAAAGGCATTGTGCCGGTAGAAAATTCGCTGGCGGGCAGTATCCATCGCAATTACGATTTGCTGCTGCGATACGATTTGACCATCGTCGGCGAAGTGCAATTGCGCATTGCCCACCAGTTGATGGTGCTGCCCGGTGTGACCGCCGCCGATGTGCGCGCCATCTATTCCCATCCGCAGGGATTGGCGCAGTGCGAGCAGTCTATTTCCGCGCATTTTCCGCACGTCGAGCGCATTCCAACTTATGATACCGCCGGCAGCGCAAAAATGCTCCGCGAGCAGAATATCCGCGATGGCGCGGCGATTGCCAGCGCGCGGGCGGCGCAAATTTATGAAATGGACATTCTTCACCGCGATTTTGAAGACAATCCCGAAAATTACACCCGTTTTTTGGTGATTGCCCGCGAGCCGGTGATTCCCAGCGGAGATGCCAAAACGTCCATCGTCTTTTCCATGTCGAACCAACCGGGCGCGCTGTTCAAAAGTATGGCGGTTTTCGCCCTGCGCGATATTGACCTGACCAAAATTGAATCCAGACCCCTGCAGGGCAAACGCTGGCAGTATTTTTTCTATCTCGATTTTGCGGGTAGCCAGCACGAGCAACGCTGTCAAAACGCGCTGAACAACCTGCAAGAAATTGCCAGTTACCTGCGCGTGCTGGGGTCGTATCCCAGAGGAGTGTGACATGGCAGTTATCAGCGTTTTTGGCAGCAGCAATCCCCAACCCGGTTCCGCCGATTATGAACTGTCGCGGCAGATGGGCTATTTGCTGGCGCAGGCGGGGTTCACCGTGCAGACGGGCGGGTACGGCGGGGTGATGGCGGCGGCGAGTCAGGGTGCGGTGGAAGCGGGGGGTACAACCATCGGCGTGACCTGCACCCAAATCGAAGCCTTTCGCCCCATGCCGCCCAACCAGTGGGTGAGAACCGAAATTAAACACGAAACCCTGCGCCAGCGGTTGGCATATCTGGTTGAAAATAACGATGGTATTGTGGTGATGCCCGGCGGTGTCGGCACACTGACCGAACTGTCGCTGAGTTGGAGTTTGGTGCAGGTCGGCGAAATTCCGCCGCGCCCCATCATCGCCGTGGGGGGATTGTGGGCGCGCACCATCGCGGCATTCGTTTCGCCGGAATATGTGCCGCCGAAATATGCGGCGCTGATAAAATTGGCAAAAACTCCGAAAGAAGCGGTTGAATATCTGCTGAATAGCGAATAGCGAATAGCGAATAGCGAATGAATGCAACCCTGCAACCCTGCAACGTAACTTTGGATTTTGGACTTGAGACTTTGGACTGACTGCAACCCTGCAACCCTGCAACCTTGAACCAGAAACCCGAAACCCCCCATGCGAGGCAAGTATGAACCAAATCTCGGTGCGGCAGGCGGATATATCGGATATTGACCGCATCGCCGAACTCCGTTCCATCGGTTTTGGCAGTGATGCGGCAGTGGTGCGGCAGCACATTCTCGCCAATCCCCGTTACACGCTCGATGACATCATTGTGGCGCAGGTGGGCGGCGAAACCGTCGGCACGGCGTGCGCGTTTGCTTCCCAAATGTGGCTCGGCGGCGTGCCCCTTTCGATGGGCGCAGTGGCGAGTGTGACCACCCATCCGCGATACCGTATGCGCGGAGTTGCCCGCGCCATGATGGAATATCTGCTGCAGCGAATGTCGGCGAACGGGCTGGCGATTTCCACCCTTTTCCCCGCCGAACATACCATGTATTATCGCTATGGATATGCC